>JBBSTS010000105.1:0-5584 GCA_038235675.1 Myxococcota bacterium
GAGCAGCGGCCAGGCCAGGCGCAGCGACGTGCCGCGTGTTCCCACCTTTTACAGGTCGACGTCGTTCTTGTCGTTCTGCAGGTTGTTGATCTGGTCGATCGACCAGGAGTCGACGGCCGCGTCGTTGTCGATGTTGGCCCAGGCGCCGGCGATGAAAGCGACCGCCGACTGGCTGGTGGCGCGGCCGCCGTAGGTGCCATTGATGAGCTGCGTGTAGAGTGGGTTGGGGATCGCCGGATCGGTCGGCTTATTAAAGGCCGCGTTGCCGCCCCAGACGTAGCTGTATTTGTTGCGGTTTTCCGGCATGAAGCCGCAGTTGTCGCAGGAGTAGCTGTTGTTGGCGGCGTAGTAGGACTTGGCGGAGGTGAAGAAGCCTTTGAGGTTGGCTTTGGCCTCCGACTGGATGGCGCGGGCCTGAAACTTCAAGAAGTTCGGCACCGCGATGGCCGCCAACAGGCCGATGATGGCCACGACGATCATCAGTTCGATGAGGGTAAAGCCAACGGCAGCACCGGTGCGGCGGCGAGAGATCAGGGTCTGCAGCATGTCATTTGCCTCTTTTTTGTAAGTTCGAATGAACGTTGGCGCAGCGGCATAGGCACCGCATGGTCTACTGGATTTAGCGGAGGCGGCGCCGTTGGGCAAGTTTGTTGCTGATTTGCACCTTGCGATGCGGTAGGTCCAGGGTATGGCAGAGCTCGCGTCCTTTTATCTCGTCTTGACGGCGCTGTTGGGGGCCGCAATGGGCTCGTTTGCCGGCGTCTGCATCGAGCGCTGGCCGCTCGACGCGTCGGTGCGCGGGCCGCGCTCGCGTTGTGCCGGCTGTCAGCGCCAGCTGGCCTGGTACGACAACGTGCCGCTGCTCAGCTATCTGCTGCTGCGCGGCCGTTGTCGGCACTGTCAGGCGGCGATCCCCGTGCGCCTGTGGCTGCTGGAGATGCTGGGGGCCGCACTGTTTGTTGCCGTCGCCGGCCGCCTGGGTGCGAGCATCGAGCTGTGGGTGTGGTGGCCGATGACCTGGCTGCTTTTGGTGGTCGCCTACCTGGACATCGACCATTTTTGGGTCCCCGACCTGCTCACCTACCCGGGGATGGTCGCCGCCACGGCCGCCGCCTTCTTGCCCGGGCGATTGGGCCTGGCCGCGGCCCTGTGGGGCCTGCTGCCCGCGCTGCTGCTGGCCGCCACCGCCTGGCTCTTCGCCCGCCTCAGCGGCAAGGACGCCCTTGGCCTGGGTGACGTCAAACTGCTGGCGCTCATCGGCCTGTGCATCGGCCTGCCGCAGGCCTGCCAGGTGCTCATGTTGGCGGCCTTTCAAGGGGCGCTGTGCGGCGGGATCATCATGCTCTGCGGCGGTCATCGGGCGCGCCTGGTGGCTGAGCCGCTGGTGAGCACGACTGCGGCGACGCCGCCGGCGACGGCGGGCGAGGAGCCGGACTGGCAGCCGCCGCCCGGCGCCCTGCCCTTCGGGCCCTTTTTGGCCCTCGCCACCTGGCAGGTGGTGCTGTTGCCAGAGGTCCTACAGGCGGGCCAGGCGGCGCTGCTGCGCCTGTTGCCATCTCTTTAGCCCTCGGCCAGGGCGGCACAGTGGCGGCGGACCTGGGCGGTCGTGCGCGCGAAGGCCTGGCTCAAACGGCGCTCGGGATGGGCGCCGGGGTAGCCGCAGCGCCGCGCCAGCCGCCGCGCCGCCGGACCGGTTGGCAGCAGGGTGGTGGGGGTGTCGCGCAGCATGCGCAAACGCCCCTCGACACGGCGCAAAAAAGCGTAGGCAGCAAGCAGCTGGCGGCCCTGCAGCGGCGTCAGGATGTTCGCGGCGCGCAGGGCACGCAGGGCGGCAAGGGTGGAGGTCTGGCGCAGCGCCGGCAGGGCCCCGGCGTGGCGCAGCTGCAGGGCCTGGGTCAGAAAATCTAGGTCCTGCAGGCCGCCAGGGCTGAGTTTGAGGTCCAGGCCGGCGGCGGCTGGTCTGCTTTGGACCAGGCGGACGCGCATGTCGACGATGGCCGCATGTAGGCCCGCCGGCGGCTGCGGCGGGTAACGCTGCGGCGCCAGGGCCGCCAGCAGGCGGGCGCCCAGGGCCAGATCGCCCGCCACCGGCCGGGCCCGCAGCAGCGCCTGATGCTCCCACAGGGATGCCTCTTGGCGGTGGTAGCTCAAAAACCGCGCCGAGGAGCAAACCAGGGGCCCCTGTGCGCCGCTGGGGCGCAGGCGGGTGTCGACGGTGTAGAGTGGCCCCTGCGTCAGGTGCAGCGACAGCGCCTCGAGCAGCCGCTGCGCCAGGCGCACCGCGGTGGCCATGGGGATCTGCTCGTAGACGAAGACCAAATCGAGGTCGGAGCCGTAGCCCATTTCGCCGCCTCCCAAACGCCCCAGGCCGACGACGCAGAAAAGGCCCGGCGACGCCATGTCCTGGCGGCGACACGCCGCCTGCAGGGCGCCGCGCAGGCTGGCCTCGGCCAGCTCGCTCAGGGCCTCGAGCACCTTGTGAATGGGCAACTGCTCGCCCAAATCCAGCAGGCCAATGCGCAGCTGCTCCTGCAGCTTGAAGCGCCGCAGCCCCTCGAGCTGCGCGGCATAGACCTCTTCGCGGCTGGCCGTCGCCGCCGTCGGCAGCTGCCAGGTGCGCAGGTGGGCCACGACGTCGGCCTGCGCCTGCAGGCCGACACCAAGCTCCAGCAGCTCGGGGTAGAGGGCCAGGGTGCGCCCCAAAAATTCGCTGCTGCCCAGCAGGTCGACCAATCGACGCGCCAGAAGCGGCGTCGCCACCAACAGGTCGAAGTAGGCGGGGTGGCGCCGCAACGGCGCCTCCAGCTGCACCCACAGCCGCAGGGCCTGCAGCGGGTCGGCGCTGGCGACGCACAGTGCCAGCAGGCGCGGCGCCAGGCGCCGATGGGCTGCCGGCGTGGCGGCCGAGAAGGGGCTGCCGGCAGCGCGCTGCAAAGCGTGCAGCAAGGCCGCAGCCTCCGCCGGTGCTGCGAACCCCAGCCGCCCCAAGGTGGCGGACTGCTCGGGGCCCGGCTGCAGCGCCAGGGCGAAACGGCGCGGCAGGCGACCGTGCGCGGGCGCGTCGCCCCGGGTTTGGCCCAGCAGCGGCCGACATACCCGCGCGACGCTGCGGCAGGTGCGCTGCAGCTGCGCCTGCAGTCGCTCTGGATGGCGGCGCCCGAGCAGCTTGCCGAGCAAGAGCAGGCGCTGCGGCTCGCTGGGCAAGTGATGTTCCTGTCGCTCGTCGAGGGCCTGTAATAAATTCTCGCAGCGGCGCAGTATCAGGTAGGCGGCGCGCAGCTGCGCCTGCTGAGCGGCCGACAGTACCCCCGCCTGCTGCAGGGCTGCCAGCGCCCCCAGCAGGCTGGGGGTGCGTAGCGCCGCAATGCGGCCGCCAAACAGCAGCTGCAGCGCCTGGACGAAAAATTCCGCCTCGCGGATCCCTCCCGCGCCCAGCTTGAGGTCGAGGCCCGCGCGGCCGGCGGCGGCGGCGCTCGCCAGCAGGCGAGCCTTGAGCTGCGCCAGCTCTGCGACCAGGTGCATGTCCGTCGTACGGGGATAGATAAATGGCTGGCAGGCGCGCAAGAGGGCGCTCGACACCCAGCTGGCGCCAGCGATGTGACGGCCGCGCATCAGCGCCAGGCGCTCCCAGCTCGCCCCGACGCTCTCGTAATAGTGCTCAGCGGCGATCACCGCGTGCAGCAAGGGGCCGCGCTTGCCCTCGGGGCGCAGATCGACGTCGATGCGGTACAAAAAACCCGCCTCGGTGAGCTCGCCGACCGCGGTGACCACCTGCTGCACCAGGCGTGTGAAGCGCTCCGCCAGGCGCAGGCCCGCCGACTGGGTCAGCGAACCACGGTGGTGCCAGAGAAACTGCACGTCGACGTCGGAGGAGAGGTTGAGCTCGTGGGCACCGAGTTTGCCCTGCCCGAGCAGTGCCAAATCGGCGCCGCTGCCGCGCAGCTGTGCGCCGCGCGGCATGAAAGGGCCGGCACGGCGCGCCTGGCGCCGCGCCGCCCGCAGCAGGGCGTCGAGAAGCGCCTCTGCCAGCTCGCTTTGCTCTGCGAGGACGCCGGCGGTGTCGCGTGGGCAGAGCAGGCTGCGGCCCACCAGGCGTACCCACTCCTGCACGCGGTAGCGTCGCAGCACCTGCAAAAAGGTCGCCAGGGTGGGGCTGGCCGCCCGCAGCTGCCGCAGCTCGTAACGCAGCAAAGGGGCTGGCTTGCGGCTGCGCAGATAGGCGCCGCGGCGCCGCAGCAGGCGGCGCGCCAGGCGCGGCTCGGCCAGTAGGTAGCGGCTGGCGGCGTCGCTGCCGCTCAGCAGCAGGACGAGGGCACGGCGGCCATGTGTTGGCCAGCTCGACGCGGGCGCCAGGGCCGGCAGCAGCTGTAACAGGCGCTGGCGACACAGCGCCGGTCGGGCGCTGTCGGCCGCCAGCGCGGCCAAAAGGGGCGGCAGCTGCGCGGTCGCGGGCGTCAGGGGCGGTGCGTCGCTCATCGTCCTTGTAGGGTGCGCTTAGAGGCTGCTCCTTGCCAAGGTAGCGGACAGCGACTATCACCGAGGTCTATGCATCCTGCCCGCCTGCACCAGCGGATCGCCAAGGCGCTCAACTTGGCCAACCGAGAATTCGACCTCATCGGTGAGGGCGACCGGCTGCTGGTGGCGATGTCGGGGGGCAAGGACAGCTATGGCCTGCTCTGGGCCCTCCAGCGACTGCAGGCGGCCGCGGCCTTCAAGTTCGAGCTGGTCGCCTACCACCTCGACCAAGGCCAGCCCGGCCACCAGCCGGCGCCCTTGGAGGCGCACATGCAACGCAGTGGCCTGCCCTACGAGATCGAGTATCAGGACACCTACACCCGCGTGGTGGAAAAAACGCAGCCCGGCAAGATCTACTGCGCCCTGTGCTCGCGCTTCCGCCGCGCCATCCTTTACAAGGCCGCCAAGCGACACGGCTGCAACAAGGTCGCCCTCGGCCACCACCGCGACGATTTGATCGAGACCCTGCTGCTCAACATCCTGTTTTCGGGGCAGATCAAGGCGATGCCGGCGCGCCTGGTTTCCGATCAGGGGACCCTCGAGGTGATCCGGCCACTGTGCTACGTGCCCGAGGTCGAGCTGATCGAACTGAGCATTCAGGAAAATTTCGCGATCATGCCCTGCCAGCTCTGTGGCTCGCAGGAGGCGCAACGCGCCTACGTCAAAAAACTCTTGCAGCAGCTGTCGGCGCACTCGCCGCACGTACGCGGCAATCTGCTGGCGTCGCTGAGCAACGTGTCGCGTACCCACCTGCTCGACAAGCGCCTCAACCCTTTGTTTGGCGGCGACGTCGAGGCGGCGTTGGAGTCGGTGGCGCTGCCGACGGCGAGCGTGGCGACAGGCGCACCATCCTTCGCCGCACAGGCCTTGTCTGAAGCGGCGCTGCCGAGTTAACCTCTGAGCCAGAGGCAAGTCCCGCAGGAGCACACATCATGGCATCGAAGAAAAAATCCCCAGCGACCAAAGCGCGCCAGACCCATAGCGCCAAAAAGGCCCCCGGCCGGCCCAAAAAAGCCGCCGTCGCGCCGACGAAGAAGGCGCCTGGCCGTCCGGTTGGACGCCCGAAGAA
>JBBSTS010000106.1:0-5570 GCA_038235675.1 Myxococcota bacterium
GTTCACGCGCGTGCGGCTGCGCCTGGAGGTACGGCCGCAGGCGTTGCTTTTGCCGACGGCGGCGGTGCAGGTGGGCCCCACCGGGCCCTTCGCCTACGTCGTCGATGCCGGTGCCCACGCGCGCCTGCGGCCGCTGCGTCTAGGCCCGAGCTTCGGCACCGCGACCCTCGTCGAGGCAGGATTGACCCAGGGCGAGCAGGTGGTGCTCGAGGGCCAGGCACAGCTGCGTCCGGGCAGTGCCGTCAAAGCGGTGGGGAATGCCGTCGTCGACCCGCTCGCCGCCATCGACGCAGACGACGACGCCAGCGAGGCCAAACCCCGGTGAGCCTTTCGTCGCTGTGCATCCGCCGGCCGGTGGGCACCACCTTGCTGAGCCTTGGACTGGCGCTTGGTGGCGTGCTCAGTTTCATGCGCCTGCCGGTCGCGGCGCTGCCGCAGGTCGATACCCCCACCTTGGTCGTCTCGACGCTTCTGCCGGGGGCCAGTGGCGCCACCATGGCGGCCACCGTTACCACGCCGCTGGAGCGCCAGCTCGGCCAGGTTCCCGGGCTGGCGCAGCTCACCTCCGTCAGCAGCGAGGGCAGCTCGCAGATCACCGTCCAGTTCGTCCTCGAGCGCTCGATGGCGGCTGCCGAGCAGGACGTGCAGGCGGCTTTGAGCGCCGCCAGCAGCCTGCTGCCAAGCACCTTGCCAGCGCCGCCCACCTACAGCAAAAGCAACCCCGCCGACATGCCCATCCTCACCTTGGCGGTGAGCTCGGCGGTGCTGCCGCTGCGCCGCCTGTCCGACTACGCCGACTCCATCTTGGCGCAGAAGCTGTCGCAGGTTGCCGGCGTCGGCCTGGTCAGCGTCGGCGGC
This sequence comes from Myxococcota bacterium, assembly GCA_038235675.1. Classification (GTDB taxonomy): domain Bacteria; phylum Myxococcota; class XYA12-FULL-58-9; order XYA12-FULL-58-9; family JBBSTS01; genus JBBSTS01. The sequence continues at coordinate 859 of JBBSTS010000106.1, forward strand.
GGCCAGAAGCCGGCGGTGCGGGTGCAGGCCGATCCGCAGGCGCTGGCGGCGCTGCAGCTGACCCTCGAGGACGTCCGCCAGGCGCTGGCGGCGGCCAACGTCAACCAGCCCAAGGGCAGCCTCGACGGGCCGCAACAGGCGGCGACCCTCGACACCGACGACCAACTTTACGACGCCGACGCCTTTGGCCGCCTGGTGATAGGCTACGTCGGCGGCGCGCCGATCCGCCTGCGCGATGTGGCACAGGTGGTGGACGGGGTTGAAAATCGCCAACTGGCCGGCTGGGCCAACGGCAAACGGGCCATTTTGCTGAGCATCTACCGCCAGCCCGGCGCCAACGTCATCGCCGTGACCGATCGCCTCAAGCAGGTTTTAAAAAATCTGACCGGCGGCCTGCCGCACGGCGCCGAGGTGTTGGTGCTCAGCGACCGCACCACCACCGTGCGCGCCTCCTTGCGCGACGTGCAGGGTACGCTCTTGTTGACGCTTGGGCTGGTGGTGCTGACGATGGCGCTGTTCTTGCGCAGCGCCCGCGCCACCTTGATCCCGGCGGTGGCGGTCCCCATGTCGTGGCTCATTACCGCCATGGCCATGGATGCACTGGACTTTAGCCTCAACAACCTTACCCTCATGGCGCTGACCATCTCCACCGGCTTCGTCGTCGACGACGCGATCGTCATGGTCGAAAACATCCAGCGCTACATCGAGGCGGGCAAGGCGCCGCGGCAGGCCGCCCTCAGCGGCGCCGCGGAGATCGCCTTCACCATTTTGTCGCTGACCCTGTCGCTCATCGCCGTGCTCATCCCGCTGCTCTTGATGGGGGGCATCGTCGGCCGCTTGTTCCGCGAATTTGCCGTCACCCTGAGCCTCTGCATCGCCGCTTCGGCCCTGGTGTCGCTGACGCTGACGCCGATGATGTGCGCCGCCTGGCTGACGGCGAAGCAGGAGGCGCCGCCGCCGGCCTGGTCGCGCGCCTTCGAGCGCGCCTTCGCCGCCGTGCTGGCCGCCTATGGCCGCAGCCTCGCGCCAGTACTGCGCCATCCACGGCGGATGCTCGCGGTGGCCGGCCTGACGCTGGCGCTGACCGTGGGGCTGGCCATGCGCATCCCCAAAGGGTTTTTCCCCCTGCAGGATACCGGCCTGCTGGTGGGCACCACCCAAATGGACGACGCCATCTCGTTTGCGGCCATGTCGCGGGCGCAGATGCGCGTCGCGCAGCGGCTGCTCGCCGACCCCGAGGTGGCGACGGTCGCCTCGAGCATCGGCAGCGACGGCCAGAACGCCACGCAGAGCGCTGGCCACTTGGCCATCGGCCTGGCGCCCTCCGAGGCGCGGCGCAGCAGCCTGCCGCAGCTGCTCGCGCGGCTGCAGCAAGGGGTCGCCGAGCTGCCGGGCACGCGGTTGTTTTTGCAGCCGGTACAGGACCTGCAGGTGGACAGCCGCACCTCCCGGGCGCCCTATCAGTACATTCTGCAGGGCCCCGTCGATGCCGACCTACGCTCCGCCTTGCCGCGCCTATGGGGGGCTCTGCGTCGGCTACCGGAGCTGCGTGACGTCGCCAGCGAGCAGCTCGGCGTCGGCCAGGCGCTGCAGGTCGAGGTGGACCGTGACGCCGCGATGCGCCTGGGGGTGAGCCAGCAGGCCATCGACGACGTCCTCTACGACGCCTTCGGCCAGCGCATCGTCTCCACCATCTTCACCCAGCTCAACCAATACCGGGTGATCCTCGAGGTCGACCCGCGCCAGGCACAGGACGCCGCCGCCCTGCAGCGCCTGTGGTTCCCGAGCCAGAGCGGCGCGCCGGTGCCGCTGCAGGCCTTCGCCGCCGCCCACTTGACGCCGGCGCCGCAGGCGATCAGCCACCAGGGTCAATTCCCCGCCGCCAGCCTATCCTTCGACCTCGCCCCGGGGGTGGCGCTGGGGCAGGCGGTTGCCGCCATCGAGGCCTGTGTGCAGCGGCTCGAGCTGCCCGCGAGCCTCGGCGGCGCCTTCGTCGGCAGCGCCCAGGCTTTTTCCGAGGCCCTCGCCGGCGAGCCGAGCCTCATCGTCGCGGCGCTGCTGGCGGTCTACATCGTCTTGGGGGTGCTCTACGAGAGCACCCTGCATCCGCTGACCATCCTGTCGACGCTGCCCTCGGCGGGCCTCGGGGCGCTTTTGGCGCTGTGGGGCTGCGGCGCCGAGTTCGACGTCGTGGCGCTGATCGGCATCGTCCTGCTCATCGGCATCGTCAAGAAAAACGCCATCATGATGGTCGACTTCGCCATCGCGGCGCGCCGCGACCCGCAGGTGGGCGCGCACGAGGCGATCCATGCCGCCTGTATGCTGCGCTTTCGTCCCATCATGATGACCACGTTTGCGGCGCTGATGGGCGGCCTGCCGTTGGCGCTGGGGCAGGGGATGGGCGCCGAGCTGCGCCGGCCGCTGGGGATCAGCATCGTCGGCGGCCTGTTGGTGTCGCAGGTGCTGACGCTGTACACCACCCCGGTGATCTACCTCTACGTCGATCGCCTGGCGCGCCGCCTGCAGCGGCCCGCGCCGAAGACATGTCCCGCGGCCTGAGCAAACGATGAACCTTTCGGCCCCCTTTATCCGTCGGCCGGTGGGCACCATGCTGCTGGCGCTGGCGCTGTTTTTGGCCGGCGCGGCGGCCTACGTCGGACTGCCGGTGGCGCCTTTGCCGCGGGTCGAATTTCCCGCCCTGTTGGTGAGCGCCGCGCTGCCCGGCGCCAGCCCCCAGATCATGGCATCGGCGGTGGCGACGCCGTTGGAGCGTCGCCTGGGACGCATAGCCGGGCTCAACGAAATGACCTCCAGCAGCACCCTCGGCTCGACCTCGCTGGTGCTGCAGTTCGACCTGGATAGGCCGGTGGAGGCGGCGGCGCGCGAGGTGCAGGCGGCGATTTTGGCGGCGGGCGGTGAGCTGCCGCAAAACCTCCCCAGCCGCCCGACGCTGCGCAAGGTCAACCCGGCCGATTCGCCCATCCTGGTATTGGCGCTCAGCTCGGCGAGCTTGCCTCTGGCGCAGATCTACGACCTGGCCAACAACGGCCTGGCGCAACAGCTGGCGCAGATCGACGGCGTCGGCCAGGTGGGCGTCAGCGGTGGCCAGCAGCCGGCGGTGCGGGTTCGAGCCTTACCGGCCAAGCTCGCCGCCTACGGTTTGACCCTCGCCGACCTGCGCCGGGCGCTGGGTCAGGCCAACGTCGCTCAGCCTACCGGTGCGGTGCAGGGGCCGCAGCGGGCGGCGGTGCTGGCGATCAACGACCAACTGCTGGACGCGGCGGCCACTTCCCAGTTGGTGGTGCGCAGCGCTGCGGGCGCGGTGCTGCGTTTGGGCGACGTCGCGGACGTATTCGACGACGTGGAGAATGCCCGCGCTGCCGCCTGGCTGGATGGCTCGCGCGCCATCTTGCTTTTCGTTCGTCGCCAGCCGGCGGCCAATATTTTGTCCACTTTGGCGCGCATCAAAGCCGAGCTGCCGCGCATGCAGCGCAGTTTGCCGCCGGCCATCGACCTGCGCATCGCCATCGACCGGGCGCAGACCATCCGCGCAGCGGTGGCGGACGTCGAAAAAACCTTGGTGCTGACGGTATTTTTGGTGGTGGCCGTGGTCTTCGCGTTCTTGCGCGACTGGCGTGCCACCTGTTTGCCCAGCGTCGCGGTGCCGCTGTCGCTGCTGGGCACCTTCGCCGGCATGGCGGCGTTGGGCTACAGCCTCAACAATCTCACTTTGATGGCGCTGACCATCGCCACGGGCTTCGTCGTCGACGACGCCATCGTGGTCACCGAAAACATTCGCCGCTACCTCGAAGAAGGGATGGCGCCGCTGCAGGCAGCGCTGGCGGGCACGCGCCAGGTGGCCTTCACCGTCCTGTCGATCACCGTCTCTTTGCTGGCGGTATTTTTGCCGCTGCTGTTTCTTGGCGGCATCGTCGGCCGGCTGTTTCGTGAGTTCATCCTGACCCTGAGCATGAGCATCGGCATCTCGGCGGTGGTGTCGCTGACGGTGACGCCGGCGCTGGCCGCCTGTTTTTTGCGGCCGCTGCCGCCGGCGCACAGGGGCGCGGGCCACGGTGCCCTCGAGCGCGTCTACGGCCGCTGGCTGGCTTGGGCCCTGGGCCATCGTCGCAGCATGGGCCTGCTCACCCTTGCCACCGTGGTGCTCAGCGGCGTGCTTCTGCTGCGCATCCCCAAGGGCCTTTTTCCGCAACAGGACACCGGCCTGCTGATCGGCATCTCCGAGGCGCGGCAAGACATCTCCTTTGCCGCCCTAAAAAAATTACAGATGCAGGCCAACGCGGTCATTCGCAGCGAGCCGGACGTCGAGCACGTCGTCGCCGCCGTCGGCAGCGGCGGCGGCAGCACCAGCAACACCGGCATGCTCTTCGTCGGCCTGCGGCCGCGCCAAAAGCGCCGCTGCAGCGCCGACGCGCTCATCGCTCGTTTGCGTCCGAAGCTGCAGCAGATCCCCGGGCTGCGGGTGTTTTTGCAGGCGGCTCAGGACGTGCGCATGGGCGGGCGCGCCAGCCGCTCACAGTATCAATATGCCCTACAGGACGTCGATTTGGCCTCGCTGCGCCGGCATGCGCCGCGCCTGCAGGCGGCCCTTGCGGCCCTCCCCGAGCTGCGCGACGTCGCCTCCGATCAGCAGAGCACCGGCCTGCAGGTGCGCCTGCAGTTGGACCGCGAGCGCGCCGCCGCCCTCGGCGTCA
>JBBSTS010000107.1:0-5567 GCA_038235675.1 Myxococcota bacterium
CGAATCCCAAGTACCGTGGGGTCAAGCGTCATGACGGCATGACGGTGAGCGCAGGCAACATCTTGGTGCGCCAGGTGGGCACCAAGATCCATCCCGGCCGCAACGTCGGCATGGGACGCGACTTTACCCTCTTTGCGCTCACCGATGGTGTGGTGCGTTTCGAGCGCCACCGTAACCGTACCCAGGCTGTCGTCCGGGATCAGTCGGTCGCCAGCTAGGTCGCCCGCCGGGCGGTCTGTCTTGACGTCATGCGTTACTCTTTTGTTGACGAAGTGGTCATCGACGTCCGCTCGGGCGCCGGCGGCGCCGGTTGTGTCGGCTTTCTGCGCGAAAAGTTTCTTCCCTTCGGTGGCCCCAACGGTGGCAACGGGGGTCGCGGCGGCGATGTGGTCATCGTCACCGATCCGCAGCTCAATACCCTGCTCGACTTTCGCTTCACCCCGCGGCAGTGGGCTGGCGATGGCGCCGGTGGCAGCGGCAGCATGTGTACGGGCAAAGATGGCGGCGCCTGCCTGATGCGCGTGCCGGTGGGCACCCAGCTCACCCAGCTCGTGGCGTCAGAAGAGGGCGGCCCACCCGCCGAGCAGGCGCTGGTGGACCTGACCGAGCCCAACCAACGCTACGTCGTGGCGCGCGGCGGCCGCGGCGGCAAGGGCAACGCCCATTTCAAGACCTCGGTGCGCCAGGCACCCGACTACGCCCAGCCTGGCGAGCCGGGCGAAGCCATGCAGCTGCGCCTTACCCTCAAACTGCTGGCCAACGTCGGCTTGGTGGGGATGCCCAACGTCGGTAAATCGTCGCTGCTCGCGCGCATGTCTGCCTGTCGCCCCAAAATTGCCGACTACCCCTTCACCACCCTGGTCCCCAACCTCGGGGTGGTGCAGTTCGGCGACGACCAGCATTTCGTCGTCGCCGACGTGCCCGGCCTGGTGGTGGGGGCGCATCGCGGCACTGGCCTTGGGACGCAGTTTTTGCGCCACGTCGAGCGCGTCTCCTTGATCGTCCACGTGCTGACCGCCGACGCCTATGGCGACGAGGACAGCGAGGCGTTGCTGGCACGTTACGACGCCATCGAAGCCGAGATTGCGGCGCACAGCCCGGCTCTGTGCGACCTGCCGCGGCTGGCGGTGCTCAACCGCATCGATTTGCCCGCGGTCGCTCGCCACGCCGAGCCGCTCGCAGCGCTGCTGCGTGCCCGTCAGGTGCCCTTGCTGTGCACTTCGGCGGCCAGCGGCGCGGGGCTGTCGAACCTTATCAAGGCCCTCGGCCAGCGCCTCTACAGCCCGCGCGCGGCTTAGCGTGCGTCCCGCTTGCTGGGCGCGAGTGGGGGGCGAATTTCAGGTTTTTCGCCAGGCTCAAAGCAAGCGAAACGCACGCTAGGCACATCGGCGGGCTTGCGCCGGCGTGCAGCGCACGGCAGATTCGCCAGCATGCCCAATCCCGTCGCTGCGACCCTTTTTTTGACCTTCTTTTCCGCCCTCGTGGCCAGCTCACATTACTATGTCTGGCACCGCCTGGTGCAGCTGCCGCAGTGGCCGGCGCCCATCGGCGCGATCGCGGGGGGGCTGCTGCTGGCCGTAGGGTTAAGCCTACCGCTGACGATGCTCGTCGTGCGCGTGCTGGCCGCCTCGAGCCCACGGAACTGGATGGCGCTTACGTTTGGTTGGATGGGCGTCTTCTTTATCGTCCTCAACGCCACCTTCGCCACCGACCTTCTGCGGCTGGGGCTGCGCGGCGGGCAGGCCCTGGGAGTGACGCTCCCGGCGGGTTGGCCCAACGGCCTCATCGCCACGCGCGGCTTTGCCTTGTTCGCCCTGGTGCTGGCGGCGGCGGCGACGGCCAGCGCCTACCGCACGGCGCGCGGCGGCCCCATCGTGGAGCGGGTGACGGTGAAGTTGGCGCGTCTGCCGGCGGGCATGGCACCGTTTACCGTGGCGCAGATCTCCGATCTGCACGTCGCGATGATGCTGCGCCGTCCTTACGTCGAGCAGGTGGTGCGCCAGGTGATGGCGCTCGAGCCGCAGCTCATCGTCTTGACTGGCGACCTGATGGACGGCAGCGTCGCGGCCCTGGCCGACGACATCGCGCCTTTGGGGCAGCTCAAAGCGCCCTACGGCGTCTTCGGGATCACCGGCAACCACGAATACTACTCCGGCGCCGAGCCCTGGATGGCGGCGCTGCAGGCCCTGGGGATCGCCCCCTTGCGCAACGCCCGGGTCCACATTGCGGCGCCCGGCGGCGGCTTCGATCTGGCCGGCATCGACGACCCAGCAGGCCGCATGCAGGGGGGCGGCGCCGACTTGGTCAAGGCGCTGCAGGGGCGCGACGCCAAGCAGGAGCTGGTCCTGTTGGCGCACCAGCCGAAGCTTCTCGACCAGGCGGTGGGCCACGGCGTCGGCCTGATGCTCTCCGGCCACACCCACGGCGGCCAGATCTTCCCCTTCGGCCTGCTGGTCAAGCTGGCGCAGCCCTTTTTGGCCGGGCTGCACCGCCGCGGCGACACCCAGGTCTACGTCAACCGCGGCACCGGCTACTGGGGCCCGCCCCTGCGGCTGGGGGCACCGGCGGAGATCACCCTGCTGACCCTTACGCCGAGCGCGTGAGACGGGGCACTAGAGCCGCGCGACGATGCGCGCAGCCAGCTCGGCCGAGGCGGGCGCTGGCTGCGTCTGCCAGCGCAGATCCAGCCCCGCCGTGGCAAATTTGGGCACGATGTGAAAGTGGACGTGCAGCACTTCTTGGTGGGCGGCGCGACCATTGTTCTGCAGGATGTTGTAAGCGTTGGCGCCGGTGGCTGCACAGATGGCCCGACACAGCCGCGGCAGCGCGGCGCCGAGGGCGGCGGCGGCATGGTCGCTCAGGGCGTCGAGGGTGACGGCTGGCTCCTTGGGGATCAGCAGCGTGTGGCCCGGCGACAACGGCGCGACGTCCAAAAAGGCCAGCAGGTCGGCGGTTTCGTAGAGGCGCTGGCAGGGCAGCTCGCCGGCGAGAATTTTTGCGAAGACGGTCGTAGGCATGTACCTGCGGCCCTTAACCAAGCGGCAGGGCTGCGGCAAGGGTCGCTTGACTCAAAGGTCGAAGGCCGCCTACATCGAGTAGGACGCGACCATGGAACAACACGCCGACTCTGCCCCCCTTCTCATCGCCGCGCTGCTGCTGCTGCCGCTGGGAGGCGCCCTCTTTTGTGGCCTCTTCGGCCATCGCCTGCCGCGCGGCTTGGTCGGCGCCCTCGCCGGCAGCGCACCCATTGCCGCCTTCGGCTGCGCCAGTGCCCTGTTTCAGCTGGTCGTCGCTGCCCCAGAGGGCGAGCAGGTGGGCGCCAATTTCTTCACCTGGCTGCAGGCTGGGCCGCTGCAGGTGGATGCCAGCTTCGTGGTCGATCCTTTGTCGGCGCTGATGATCCTGATGATCACCGGCGTCGGCTCGCTGATCCACATCTACTCGCTCGGCTACATGGAGCACGATCCGGGCTTCGCGCGCTACTTTGCCTGTCTGAACCTCTTCACCTTCGCGATGTTGGTGCTGGTGCTGGGCGACAGCCTGCCGCTGACCTTCGTGGGCTGGGAGGGGGTGGGGCTGTGCAGCTACCTCTTGGTCGGCTTCTGGTTTGCCGACGAGGCCAAGGCCGCCGCCGGTAAAAAAGCCTTCATCGTCAACCGCATCGGCGACGTGGGCTTTTTGTTGGCGATGATGTTGGTGCTGCGCAACGTCGGGTCTTTGAACTACGCCCACCTGCACGCCGCGGTAGACTCGGGTGCCGTCGGTGGCGCCACCGCCACGGGGATCTGCCTGGCGCTCATCCTCGCCGCCTGCGGTAAGAGCGCCCAGCTGCCGCTGTACGTCTGGCTGCCAGACGCCATGGCCGGACCCACGCCGGTCTCGGCGCTCATCCATGCCGCCACCATGGTCACCGCGGGCATCTACCTCGTCGCGCGGGTCAACTGGCTTCTCGTCGCCAGCCCCACGGCCATGTTGCTGATGGCGACGGTGGGTGCCCTGACTGCCTTTTTTGCCGCCACCGTCGCCACCGTCCAGCGCGACATCAAAAAAGTATTGGCCTACTCGACCGTCAGCCAGCTCGGGTTCATGTTTTTGGCCGCCGGCGTGGGCGCCTACGCGGCCGCGATGTTCCACGTCCTCACCCACGCCTTTTTCAAGGCCTGCCTGTTTTTGGGCGCCGGATCGGTGATCCACGGCATGCAGGGTGAGCAGGACATGCGGCAGATGGGTGGCCTCAGCCGGCGCATGCCCCTGACTTGCGCCACCTTCCTCGTCGCCACCCTGTCCATCACCGGCTTCCCCTTTTTGGCCGGCTTCGTCTCCAAAGATGCCATTTTGTGGCAGGTCTACAGCGCCGACGCGGGCGCGTACGCGGGGACGTTTTCGGCCAGCGCCCGGGCGCTGTGGCTGCTGGCCACGTTGGCCGCCGGCCTGACCTCCTTTTATATGTGGCGCCTGGTCTACCTGACGTTTTTCAGCGGCCCTCTGCGAGCAGGGGCGCCGGTGGCGGCCAAGGTCGAGGAGTCGCCTTTCGCGATGACCGCGCCGCTGGTGCTGCTGGCGCTGCTGGCGATGTTCGGCGGCAGCCTGGGTTGGCCGGCCTCCCTCGGTGGCCACGATGCCCTCGGCCACTTTTTGGAGCCGGTGCTCGGCGCCAGCACCGAGTTGGCTGGCGGGTCGCAACGGCTGGAGATGGGCCTGATGGTGTTGTCTACCGGCGTCGCGCTGTGCGGTTTCTTACTCGCCACCGTGCTGTTTGCCCGCGGCCCGCATCTTCTTTTGGGGCGCCTGCGGCAGAGGCCTGCCCCCGGATGGCTGCACGCCCGCCTGCTGGGTGCCTGGCACGTCGACGCATTTTACGACGTAGCCATCGTGCAGCCGTGGCGCTGGAGCGCCCAGGTGCTGCTTTTTGAAGGTTTCGAGCGCCGCATCTTAGGCGCCGCGCTCAGCGGCGTCGGCGCCTTGATGCGAGGGGTGGGCTTTTTTGGCCAGCTGCTGCAGAACGGCAACATTCAGCGTTATCTGGCGGTGTTCGTCATCGGTTTGGCGCTGGCGCTTTATGGCTGGATCGCGCCGACAGGCGCCCACAGCTGGCGCGGCACCCAGCCTGCGGCCGACTCCCAGGAAGGGCGATAGGCATGCTCGACGCGCACCTGCTCAGCTGCTTGGTCTTTTTGCCCCTCTGCGGCGCGCTGTTGTGCCTGAGCTTCCCGCGCGGCCCGCCTACCGGCGTGCGCGGTCTGGCACTGGCGGTGTCGCTACTCGATTTGGGCCTGGCGCTGTTGGCCTGGGCGCGCTTCGACCTCGACTCGACGGCGATGCAGCTGAGCGAGCGGCTCGCCTGGGTGCCCGCCTGGGGGATCCACTACAGCGTCGGTGTCGACGGCATCGCCTTGGCGTTGGTGGTGCTGGCCGCTTTGGTGGCACCGCTGGCCATCCTCGGCACCTTCGCCAGCATCACCGACCGCGTGCGCGAGCACATGGTCTGCATCCTGTTGTTGCAGACCGCCCTGTTGGGCGCGCTGGTGGCCACCGACCTCTTTCTCTTCTACGTCTTCTGGGAGGCG
>JBBSTS010000108.1:0-5560 GCA_038235675.1 Myxococcota bacterium
CAAGCGAGGCCCCGGCAAGCTCAGCGCCCAACTGCGCTGCGCCTACGCCTGGGCCCTGCAGCGCGACTACGTCGGCATCGTCACCATCGACGGCAACGACAAGGACGATCCGGCGGCCATCGCCGCATTTATCGCCGCGTTGCAAAAGGGCGTCGACTTCGTCCAGGCGTCGCGTTATTTGACCGGCGGCGAGGGCCACAACGTCCCGCGCAGCCGCGACTTGGCCATCCGCTACCTGCACGCGCCGCTGTTGGCCTGGGCCTCGGGCCAGCCCTGGACCGACACCACCCAGGGCTTTCGCGCCTACAGTGCCCGCGTGCTGCGCGACCCGCGCGTCGCCCCGTTTCGCGACGTCTTCGCAACTTACGAGCTGCTGGCCTATCTCTCCTATCGCATCCCACGCCTGGGCTACCGCTGCATCGAGCTGCCCACCACCCGCCGCTATCCCCAGGGCGCGGTGCCCAGCAAAATTGCCGGCTGGCGCGGCAACCTCGATCTACTGCGCACCCTGCTGCGCGCCTGCCGCGGCGGCTACAACCCGTAAGTTTCAAACAGCGGCTCGATGCCTAGCTGCAGCGAAATCTCTCCCCCGGAGGGCAGACAGGGGAGTTGAAGGCGCAGCTCGGCGAGGGGCAAGCGGTCGTCCTGTAGGGCAATAAAGGAGTCCAGCGGCACGATCATCGGCGTCGATGCGCCGGCCCAGCGCATCGACGCTGGGGGCGCCAGCGCAGAGGTCTCATGCGGCGAAGCGACGCCCCCTTGCGCCTCTGGCGTCGGAGGCGGTGGACCCTGCTGCGCCCACAAAAAGAAGGACCTCGGCGCGTCGGCGGCCGCGACGGCGCACGCCACCTGCAGGCGCATCAAACTGGCCTGCCGCAGCTGCGCCTGCAGAGCAAGCAGGTCGACGCTGGCGCCGCCATCGGCGGACGTCGCCGGCAGGCGCTGCAGGGCGCCCCAGCGCGCCGCCGTCGGCGCCAGCCCACGGCCCCAGGCGGCGGGAAGCTGTAGCAGATCGGGCGTCGCCAAAAAGTAGTCCATTGCGGCGGCCTGCATCTGCAGCCGGCGCGCCGACTCGATGGGCTGCAGCTGTCGCAGGCTCAGGCTCGGCGCCTGCGCCAGGGCGGGCGCCAGCGCCTCGGCAAACCACAGCTGGTCGCCGGTGGCACGCGTCACGCGTAGCGTCTGCACGCCGTTGGCACACAGGCGGTCGCCCGCGGCGACGCCGTAGAGCGCCGCCGGCAGGCGCAGGCAGACGCCGCTCTGGCCGCGCGCGCGACCGTGCCGCCAGTTGTGGTCGGTGAAGTCGGGCACGGCGATGTGGGTAAAACTCAGCCGTCGCTGCAGGTCGCGGCGTTGTCGCGGCACCATCCAGCCGCGGCCGTCGTCGTCCACCACCGCCTCGTAGTGGCGGGCGACGGCACGAAAGAGCGCCCGGGTGCGCAGCGCCGGCGACAGGCCGTCGTGGCGAATAGCCTCCGGCCCCAGCCAGAAAAGCTGCGGCGGGCGGCGCTGCAGTGCCGTGAGCATCAGGCCTTCGAGCCAGGCGTTGGCGACGTTGTAGTTGGCGGCGATGGGCCCGAAGGCCGCTCGCCTGGTGAAGTAATAGACGCTGCTGCGGTTGGTCCAGACGGCGAACTGCTCGTCGGGGGTCAAAAGGCGCCCGACGGTGGCGTCGATCTGCGCCAACATCTGCCGGTGCCCTGGCTCGAAGGTGGCGGCGCCGGCGCGCAGGCGGCGCGACTCGGGCTCCTGGACGATGGCCAGGCTGCGCGCGTCGGCTCCCTGCCACAGGCGTCCGCTCAGCGCGCCGACGCTGTCGACGCCTAAGATTAAAAACAGCAGAGACGCCGCCAACAGCTCCGGACGACGCCGCCGCCACAGCAGCACCGACGCCGTTGGCAGGCCACAGAACAACAGCAGCAGGCTCAATTGTCCGGGGCGGCCCCAGAAGCGCGGCGGATCGCTGCGGCCCATGTGGTAGCCCATGGTCGTGCAGGCCAAGAGCGTGAAGATGATCCCGAGGTGAAAGAGGCGCCGATTCAGCTGCGTCGGCCGATGCAGCCGCCGCTGCGCCAGGCGGGCGACGAAATATCCCACCGGCGGCAAAAACAGCAGCTGGGCGTTGAGCAACAGGCCGTCTTTTAAGCTGCGCCACGCCGAACTGTAATAGTTGTGCGCCATCGGCAGGCCGAAGCTCTGCGCGTTGGTGCCAGCGTTGTGCAGCAGGTAGCCCAACAGGCCGCCGAACATCTGCCGCAGTGGCGCAAAAACCAACAGCACCCCGGGCCACCAAATAAGCAGCGCCGCACAAAATCGCCCCGCACGGCCGATGCCCTCGCGGCGCACCAGCCGGCGGACCTGCAGCCCAACGAGCGGCAGCGTCGCCAGCACCATGCCGGTGCCCTGCACCACGAAACTGGCGGCGAGCAAGGGCGCCAAAAGCGTCCACCCCAGCAGCCAGCGGCGCGGTCGGCGCAGCCCACCGGGGGCGACGGCGTGCGCGGCACAGGCGATCCAGGTCCACGTGGTGGCGGCCGCCTCGGGGTGATAAAGGAGGGTGCCCAGCCCCACCAGGCCGCCGCAGAGCGGCCCCAAAAAACGCATCAGTCCCCAGAAGGCAAGCAGCGTCAGGCTGCCCTGCAGCAGGCGCATCGCCGCCATGGTGCCGGCAACGTTGGGCTCGTAAAAGAACTCGCCCAAGGCACCGTAAAAAAACTCGCTGAGCCCATGCGCCGGCATAAAGTCGACGAACGGCAAGCGGCCGAACTGACGCCACTGATCGTAGGGCAGAAGGGCCTCGCCAAAATGATAGTCGTCGGGCGCAATGGCCTGGGGTTGGCCGGGCGTAAAGGCGAGGAGGCACAGCGCGCCAAAGATGGCCGCGGGCGCCAAGGGACGGCGAAAAAACGCCTGTGGCGCGCGGCGCGAAAGGCGCAGGTTGCGCCAACATGTGGCAGCCGCCAGCACGACGAAGAGCAAGCGAAGTGCCGGACCAAGGTGCGAGCCCTGCAGCATCGGCAGCTGCCAGCTGCCCTGCTGCAGACAGGGCGGCGGCAAGACGAAGAGGATCCCCGCCGGCAACAGCGCCTGCATGAGGACGAGCGCCGCCGTCGCCAGCCGCCGCCCCTGGCGGCGATGGGCGGGCGCACCGCTGCCGAGCAGCAGGACGACGGCGCCGCAGACGGCGAGGCCCAAAAGCTGCAGGCGCTGCGCCGCCAGCGGCGCGTACGGGGTGTAGGCCGGTAGGCCGCGGCTGCACAGGACCCCCAAAGCGGGGCCGCAAAACAGCAGGCTGCCCGCCAAGGCGAAAAATAGCCGCAGCTCAGGCTGCAGGCTCACCGAGGCGCGGCGCCAGGCGGCGGCGCCTGATCCCGGCCCCAGTCCGACGCCCAGCGCCGCCAGGGGCAGCAGCAGCAGCAGCCGCGACATGCTGGGGTGGGTGGCCTGCGTGTGCAGGCTGGCGGCCAGCCCCAGCCCGGCCAACCAATAAAGTCCGTCGCGGCGCGCGCTGTGGGGCGCAGCGCCAATCTTCTGCCACGACGGCCGCTGCAGCACCAAGCCGACGATGGCGCAGCCCCCGACGAAGGCCAAAGGCGCCCTCACATCACAGCTCTCGGCAACGCCCCAGGAGGCGACGAGGCCCGCAATCGCTTCGCCGTAGCCCTGCCAGCGGAAATGGCGCGCGAGCAACCAGTACGCGCCTGCCAACAAGGCCGGCAACCCCATGAGTCCGCAGCGTAAAATCCTCATCGCGCGAGTTGTGCGGCAAAAGCTTACGGCGGTGCAACCGGTAGGCGGTCAATAAACAGGTGCGAGCGCCAGCGCGTATTGGCAGGTGGCATAGGCCATGGCCGTTGCCGTCGCCGCGGCCACCACCCCCTGCTGGCGACGGGTCAAAAAACGCTCGTAGGCCAGGGCACAGGCCATGCAGCTGCAGAAAAGGCTGACGTAGCTGTAGCGGGCGTTGAGCAGCAGAAAGCCGACACGGTAGGAAGCCAGGCTGCCGAGCAGCAGCGGCCCCCACAGCCCCATGCACACCAGCGCCTCGAGCATCGCCGGCCGCGCCACCAGCCCCGCGGCCGCCTGCAGCCCGTGACGCAGGCGTGCCACCGTCGCGACGGTGGCCGCGGCCAGGCCGGCCATCGCCCACAACGCCGTGTGTTGGCAGATGCCCAAAGACCATGGGCTCAAAAACAGCGTCTCGTAGCAGAGCATGTTGTAGCCATAGCGCACCAGGCCGCCCATCAGAATGTCACCGAGCGGCAGCGGTAGATCTTGCGGATTGAGGATGGGGCGCACATAGGCGAGGTGTCCGGCGAAGCCGGTCAGGGCGTGGTAGTGCACGTAGCTGTGCAGGTGCAGCGGCAGGGCGAAGCACGCCACCACGCCGGCGTAAAGCGCAGCCGCCGCCGCCCGGCGGCTGGCCAACAAACAGGCGACGCACAACAGGGGCATGAAGGCCCCCGTCAATTTGCTGATCCACAGCGCCCCAGAAGCGACCCCCAAAGAAACAACCTGCCTGCGCGTCGGCCCGCCGCTGCAGCCGATGTGCACCAGCAGGGCGAAGCACACCGATCCCAGCACGAACGCCATCTGGTCGTTGGTCAGCGGCGCCAAGATGCTGAAAACACCCGGGCTGAACATGATGCAGCCCACCGCCGTGGCCAAGACCCGGCGCTCCAGGGTGAGGATGCGGTGCGCGGCCAAGCACCAAACGCCGCGCAACAGCGCCGCGAAGCCGACGCTCAGCAAACAAGCGCCGGCCAGGCGCATGACGTAGAACGCCACCGCCCAGCTGGGACAAAGGGCCAGCGACAGCTTCGCGACGGCGGCCATCAGCAGGTAGTAAAGTGGCCCCTGGACGGCCTCGTGCATGGTCTGGCCCCCGCCATAGTAGGCATCGAGGTGCCCTACCTCCGCAAAGATGGCCTGATGGACGTCGCTGCGCATCGCCTCGGTGGTCAGCGGTAGGGTGCCGGTGGTGACGATGTGGGCAATGTTGCCCAGGTGGGCCGGCTCGTCCAGGACCCAAAAGGGCACCCGCGCCAGGCTGTGAAAGAGCGCCATCAGGCTGAAGGCCGCCCACAGGCTGGCCCCCGGGGCGTAGCCCCACCCCAGCACCAGAATGCCCAGCGCCAAAGCACAGACGATGGGCGCCTGGGCCATCAGCATCAGGCGCCCCTGCATCAGGCGAGGGGCGCGATAGATGGGCTCGAACAGCAGCGGGTGACCATCCGGGCCGGACCCTGCCTCGCCTGCGCGGACCGCCTGCAGCGGCACGTCCGCCATGAGATGAAACTGCAGGCCCTGCGGCGCCTCGACGGGGGCGGCAAACATCAGGTCGACGGGCTGCGCCTGCTCGCCGAGCACCACGGTCGTGCTGTGCTCTCCCAGCGGCCGTCCCTGCAGGTCGATGGCACCGATGCGCACGGACGTCGGCGTCGGCGGCTCCCCGGCGCGCGCCAGCCGCAGGCGCACGCCGAGCAGGGGATAGCGCGGCGCGAGAAGCGGCTGCCAGTGAGCCGGCGTCAGCACCAAAGACTGCGGCACCACCGCCGCC
>JBBSTS010000109.1:0-5483 GCA_038235675.1 Myxococcota bacterium
ACCCGCAGCGCCGCCTCAACCATGCGAGCCCACCAACGCCGTGAGCAAGGCGGCAAGATAGAAGATCGAGACGACGAAGACGCGCCGCGACCAGCGGCGCAGATCCGCGCGTGGGTGCAGCCCGGCGGCGGTGACGGCGCAGAAAAAGCAGCCGAGCAAACAAGCGATGGCGACGTAGGCGTCACCGCCGAGGCCCGCCCGCCGCGGCCACAAGGAGACGGGCAGCAGCACCAGAGCCGAGCCCAGGGTCCACAAAACGGTGGCCCGCGCGCTGCAGCGGTTGGGCAGCACGACGATGCCGCCACGGGCGTAGTCCTCTTTGAGCGAGCAGGAAACCGCCAAAAAATGCGGCAGCTGCCAGAAGAACAACAGCGCAAAGAGGCTGAGCCCCGCCTCGTCCAGCTTGCCGGTGGCGGCGGTGTAACCCATCAGCGGCGGGATGGCGCCAGGCACCGCCCCCACCAGCATCGCAGCAGAAGTGATCTGCTTCATCGGCGTATAGACCCAGGCGTAGAGCGCCAGGGCGATGAAGGCGAGCAGGGCGGTAAGCGGGTTGCCGACGCCGTACAGGACGCCGATCGCCGCGGTGGCCACGGCGATGGCAGCGAGTAGGGCCACCTGCGGCGACAGGCGGCCCTGCGGCAGGGGTCGGCCACGGGTGCGCAGCATGCGCGCGTCGACGTCGCGCTCGAGGTAGCAGTTCAGGGCGTTGGCGGCGCCAACCACCAGGCTGGTGGCGGCGATAAGCAGCCAGGCACGCCAGGGCACCACGTGTATGGGCGCCAGGCGCATGCCAGCACCGGCGGTAAAAATCACCAAAAAGGACAGGCGTGGCTTCGCCAGCTCGATGAGGGCACGCAACGGCAGGGAGATGGCCGTCAGGCTCTCAGCATGTACCACAAGACCACCAAGTCTCCCCACAAGAGCGCGCCCAGGCCCAGGTGGGTGGTGACGACGTGCAGCTGCACGCCGCTTTTGATCACCCATACGCCCATGAGTATTTGCAGAAAAACCAATGCATGGGAGGCGAGGCTCAACGTGCGCAGCTCGGGCCGCTGCAGCCGACGTGCCTGGGCCAAAACTTTGCGGGTCGACCACACCACCGCCGCCAAGACGCCCAGGGCCGACAGGCGGTGGACGCTCTGCAGCACCTGCAGCTCCGACTGCGGCATCCAGTTGCCGGCGCATTTCAAGGCGTCGTAGCCGCACATCATCGAGGCTTTCTGGTGGCGCACCGCCGCGCCCAAGACCAGCTGCAGGTAAACCAGCCCCGCCGTCCAGGCCACCGCCTGGCGGGCGGGCGCCAGCGCCACCGCAGGGTTGGGCGTCGCGCCCAGGTGCAGCCGAGTGGCCAGCAACAGGCTGCCGCCGAAGAAGGCCATCGCGCAGCTAAAATGGGCGGTGGAGACCGCCGGCGGCAGGAGGTAGATCACCGTCAGGCCGCCCAAAGTGCCCTGTACCACCACCAGCACCACGCCCAGCAGGGCATAGGGGCGCAGCCCCCGCAGCGGCGGCTGCATGAAGGTCCAGCCGGCCAGCAGCAGGGTGATTAGGCCGACGACGGAGCCCAGCATGCGGTGGCCATGTTCGTAGAGGATGCCGCCGGTCATCGGCGGGAAATAGGATCCGTAGCACGCCGGCCAGTCGGGGCAGGCCAACGAAGAGCCGGTGGTGTGGACGACGCCGCCGAGCAAAAGCAGCAAAAAAGTGCTGACACAGAGCAGAATCGCGAGTCGTTTGCCTACCATAGTATCCATAACTATACGGATCTGGCGCCGCGCAGGTCAAGGCAGACAACGGGTCGCAGGCGTGCTACAGGCCTGCGGCATGTCAACTTCCGCTTCCCACGCCCCCGAGCTCGTCCTCTACTACAAACCCAGCTGCCCCTACTGCGCCCGGGTCTTGATGGCCCTCGAAGAGCTCAAAGAAACCCACCCCATCGCCGTGCGCTTGCTCGACGTGAGCAAGGACTCCGCCGCGAGGGCCAAGCTGTTGGAGGTTGGAGGCAAGGCGACGGTCCCCTGCCTGTTCGTGGGCGGCAAGCCGCTCTACGAATCCGCCGACATCGTCGCCTACCTGCGCAGCCGCGCCGACTAGGGGCCCTTGTGCTGCGTCACAGCACGAGCTAGAACGCCGGCCCATGATCGAAGTTGAGGGGCTCACCAAGCTTTATCGCGACCGCGTGGCCATCAAAGACGTGAGCTTCAACGTCGCGCGCGGCAAGATTGTCGCCTTTTTGGGCCCCAATGGCGCCGGCAAAAGTACCACCCTCAAGATCCTCAGCGGCTACATGCCGGCGACGAGTGGCCGCGCGCGGATCTGCGGCTACGACGTCTTCGAGCAGCCCATGCAGGTCAAGCGCCGCATCGGCTACCTGCCCGAGACGCCGCCGGTCTACCCCGACTTGACGGTGCGCGAGTACCTGCTCTTCGTCGGGCGACTCAAAGGCCTGCACGGCGCAGCACTGCGCCGCGAGGTCAGCCGCTGTGCCGCGCGGGTGCACATCGCCGACATGCAGGAGCGCCTCATTGCCAACCTCTCCAAGGGCTATGTGCAGCGCACCGGCCTGGCGCAGGCGCTTTTGGGAAACCCCGAGGTTCTCATCCTCGACGAGCCCACCGTCGGCCTCGACCCCCGCCAGATAGGCGAGGTCCGCCAGCTGATCGTCGAGCTCGCCGCCGAGCACACGATCATCCTTTCCACCCACATCCTCTCCGAGGTCACCGCCACCTGCTGCGAGCACGTGGTGATCATCAACCAAGGGCGCATCGTCGCCAACGACAGCCTCGCCGGTCTGGTCCAGCGCTCGCGTCGGCCCGGCGCCGAGCAAACCGACTCGCTCGAGACGATATTTTTGTCGCTGACGGAGGCCTAGCCAAGCATGCGCACCACCTGGGCGATCTGCGCCAAAGATCTACGCCTCTACCTGACCACCTGGACCAGCTACATTTTGCTGGCGGCTTTCGCGCTGATCAGCGCCTTTTTCTTTCAGCGTCTGGTCATCGAGTTTCAGTACGCCTCGATGCAGGCGATGCAGCAAGAGAACGGGGGCGAGGGGCTCAACCTCACCGACTGGGTCATGAGCCCCTTGCTGATGAACATGACCGTCTTTTTGCTCTTCTTGCTGCCGGTTTTGACCATGCGGCTGCTCAGCGAGGAGAAGCGCGGCAAGACCCTCGACCTGTTGATGACCACCCCCATCCGCGCCTCGGAGATCGTCTTGGGCAAGTATGCCGCCGGCGTCGTGATGATGCTGCTGATGCTCGCCACCACCTTGTTGTTTCCCGCCTTGCTGTCCCACTTCGGCGCCTCAGCGGACGGTCCGGCGCTCGACTGGTACAGCGTCGGCAGCGGCTATTTGGGCCTCGCGCTGCTCGGCAGCGCCTTCGTCTCCATCGGCCTGCTGTGCAGCAGCTTTAGCGCCTCGCAGATCGTCGCGGTGGCGAGCAGCTTCGCCATGCTGTTGATGCTCTACGTCATCGGTTTGGCGGCACGCGGCCAAGAAGGGCTGTGGCTCAAGGCCCTCGAGTTCATGGCGATCAACACCCACCTCGAGCCCTTCATTCGCGGCATCGTGCGCTCGGTCGACCTGTGCTACTTCGCCTCGCTCACCGGCGTCGGCCTGATCCTCACCCACCGCGTCGTCGAGGCTCAACGATGGCAATAAAGAAAACTTGGTTGGCCAATTTGGGCCGCTTGGCCGGCGCTGTCGGCGTCGTTTTATGGGTTAGCACGCCGCTGACCTACTTGCTCAGCGGCGAGGTGGGCAGCCTGCTGGTGGGCAAGATGCTCGGCGGCACCTTGCTGTGGAGCTTCTACCTGGTGACCCATGCGTCTGGCGTCGGACGCATTTTACGGGCGCGCTCGACCGGCCATTTTTTGCTCACCCTGATCTCGGCGCTGCTGGTGGTGGTGGCCGTCGGCGGCCTCAACGTCCTCGCGGCGTTGCACCCCTTCGAGAAAGACCTCACCCGCGACAAACTCTACACCTTCAGTGAGCAGACCCACCAGGTCCTCAAGGATCTCGACCGCCCCATCGTCTGCCGCGCCTTTTACTCCAGCACCGAGCCGGCCTTCGCCGGCGCGCGTGACATCCTGCAGCGCTACGCCAAACAGAGCCGCGGCATGCTGCGGCTGGAGCTCATCGACCCGATGGGCCGCCCCGACTTGGTGGCGCAGTACAAGCTGACCGATCAGGGCCCCCGCATCCTGCTGCAGGCCGACGCCCGCGACGTGCGCGTGCGCCAGCCCGAGGAGCAGGAGCTCACCGCCGCCCTCATCGACCTGACCACCTCCCACCGCAAGCGCCTCTACTTTTTGCAGGGGCACGCCGAGGGCGATCTCGATCTCGGCGACGAGGCAGAGGGCTTCAAGCTGCTCGCCGAGGCGCTGCGCAACGACGGCCACGACCTTGAACGCCTCGACTTTCGTCGCGCTACCCCTGCCGAAGGCAAAGGCTTACAGGTCCCCAAAGACGCCGACCTGGTCGTTTTGCTGGGGCCGCAGCAGCCCCTACGGGCGCCGGAGGTTGCGGCCTTGCGCAGCTACTTGGGCGGCGGCGGCCACCTGCTGGCGCTGCTCGAGCGCGGCACCGCCGCCGAGCTGGACGCGCTTTTGGGAGAGTTTGGCATCCGCCCGCGCGGCGACTTGGTCATCGACCCCAGCGAGCTGGCGCGCCTGGTGGGCCTCGGCCCCGCCTCGCCGATCGTGTCGCTGCAACAGGGCGACCACCCGCTGCTGCGCCGCGGCGCCAAGCCGCTGATCCTCTCCACCGTGCAGTCGCTGGAGCTGGGCCCTGCCGCCGGCGATGCCGCGCCGCCCACCGCCCTTGCCCTCGCCGGTGAGCAGGCCTGGGGCGAGACGCAGCTGGATGCCGACGGCAGCGTCGCCAAAGACGCCAACGACACACCGCCGCCGCTGGTGGTCGCCGCCGCCGCCGAGCGCGTCAGCGGCGAAGGCAGCCCAGCCCGCCTGCTGGTGGTCGGCGACGCCGACTGGCTCAGTAACCGCAGCCTGCGCCTCGAGGGCAACCTCGACTTTTTGCTGAACATGGTCGAATGGAGCACCGGCCAGGCCGCCAAAATCAGCATCCGGCCTCGCAGCCGGGCCAACACCCGCCTCTATCTGACCGACGCCGACCTAGGGCGCCTGAAATTTTTCAGCATGGACCTGCTGCCGGTCCTGCTGATGGCCTTTGGCCTCGCCGTCGTCCAACTGCGACGCCAGCGCTAAAAATGCAGTAGGAGAGTGCCGTGAACCTAATGATGCGACGCCTAGCCGGCGTGGGGGGACTGCTGCTGCTGGTCGGCGCGCTGAGCTTGGGGATCTGGCGCAGCCGCCAGCAGCTGGAGGGCCAAGAGGCCGAGGCGCACAAAGCGCGCCGCCTATTCGCCACGCTGCAGGGGGTCCAGGTGCGCAGCCTGACGCTGCACGCCCCGCGCGACACCTTCGTGCTGCTGCGCGAGGGCGGCCCCGACAAGCCA
>JBBSTS010000110.1:0-5473 GCA_038235675.1 Myxococcota bacterium
GCCGCGTGCAGCTGCGCAGGCGCGCGGCGCGGCTATGCGACCAGCGCAGTGGCGGGCTCTTCGGCGGTGGCGGCGCCCACAAAGAAAGTTGCGTGTCCATCGGCGTGTCCTTGAACATGGGGCTATCACGCGCTGCAGGGAACCCGCCATGGATGCCGACCGCTTTTGTCGCGACAGCCGCACGCTGCCGGCCACCGCGACGCGCCCCGCGCTCTTCGTGCAACGCTGGCGGCCGGCCGTCCCGCCGCGCGCCTGGGTTTGGCTGCTGCACGGCTACATGGAGCACGGCGGGCGCTACGCCGAGCTCGCGGCCTACCTCGCCACCGCCGGGCTGGCCACTGCCGCCGTCGACCTACGCGGGCATGGGCGCTCGGGTGGGCCGCGCGGCTTTGTCGCCGGCGGCGAAGATTACCTCGAAGACCTACGCGCGGCGCGCGGCGCCGATCCTGAGCCCGCCCTGCCCCACTTTCTGCTTGGCCACAGCAACGGCGGCCTCATCGCCCTGCAGGCGGCCCTGGCCGGCGACATGGCCTGGCGGGGGGTGATCGTCACCAACCCCTACCTGGCGGCCACCGCCCCGGCGCCGCGGCTCAAGCGCATGGTGGGCCATCTCGCTGGGCGGCTGTGGCCCCGCCTGGCGCTGCCGGCAGCGATCTCCGCCGACGACCTCACCCACGACCCCGAAAAGCAGGCGGCCCACCGCAGCGACCCGCTCATCTTCGGCCACGCCACCGCCGGCTGGTATCGCGCCACCACCGCGCTGCAGGGGCGCCTGTTGCAGCAGCGGCATCTGCCTCAGCCGCTGCTGTTCGTCTACAGCGACGCCGATCCGGTCGCCTGCCCGCGCCACAGCGCGCGCCTCGCGGCGCAGCTGCAGGCTGCGGACAAGACGGTTGTCGTGCGCCCCGGCGAGGCACACGAAGTGCTGAACGAGACGCAACGGACGCAGCTGTTCGCCGTCGTCGCTGCCTGGGTGCAGGCGCGCGCCTGAGGCCTCGGATCTACTGCCGCTGCCAGCCGTAGAGGTGGCCGGCACCGCCGATCGCCACGACCAGCCCCCCGTCAACGGCAAGGTCGCCCATGACGCCCTCGCCGACGGCGCTGCTCTGGCGGGGTCGGCCGTGGCGCGCGTCGACGACCACCAAACCAGCGCGACCGGCACTGAGCAGCAGCTCGTCGCCGACCACCTGCAACCGCGAGATGGGCTCCTCGCCGGCGCGCAGGCGCCAAACGAGCGCCCCGTCGCTCTGCGCGAAGGCCCACACCCAGCCCTCGGCGCTGCCGACCATCAGGAGGTCGTCGTAGGTCGCCAGGCTCACCGGCGCTGGGGTTGGGCGCTCCCATAGCGTGTGGCCGTCGGCCGGGTCCAGAGCGTAGACGCCGTCGGAGTAAGAGCAGGCGAACAGGCGGCCGTTGGCCACCACTGGGTCGGCATCGGCGTCGATGAAGGGGCCGCCGCGCAGCGACAGGGGCCGCTCCCAAAGCAGGCCACCGTGCTCCCGGTCGAGGGCCTGCAAAAAGCCGTCCGAGTAGGCGGCGTAGAGGCGCGCGTCCGCCAGGGCCGGGCGGGCGTGGCCATCGACGGTGAGCCCCACCGGCGGCGCCCGCCCCTGCGACCACTGCACCCGGCCGCTGGTGGCATCGAGGGCGTAAGTGCGGTTGGCGGCGGTGCAGAGGTAGAGGGTGGTGCCCAGCTGGCGCGCCGGCGCCCGCACGTCGGCATCGAGCTGCGTCTGCCAGCGCAGGCGGCCGTCATGCGGGTCGAGGGCCTGCAGCTCGCCGCGGCGATTGGCCAACAACACTGCCTGCTCACCCGCGCCCAAGTCGATGCGGGTGGCGGCGCCGGCGAAGGCATCGTCGCCGCGCCGGCGCCAACGCAGGTGGCCATCGACGAGGCTCAGCCCCAAGACGTCGCCGTCGCCGGTGCCGACGACGACAACTTGGCTACGCCGCACGATCGCAGGCTGGCCGAAGGAGCGATGCACCTCGCGGAAGAAGTGTCGCCGCACCAGCGGGGCACGAAAAAAGAGGTCGTAGGGCGTGGCGACGGCACCCCGCAGGCTGCGCGTCCAGGGCACTTTGGCAGTCAGCTCCGCGGCTGCTGCGACGCCTGGCAGGCTGCCGTGCAGCAGCGTCAGGCAAAAAGCGACGGCCGACCCGCAGCGCAGGCGGCTCACGGGGCGTCCTTTGGCGCCGTGCCCGCAGGCGCCGGTGGCGCCAGCTGGGACAGCTGCGCCTGCGCCTCGTCGAGCAAGGTCGAATTGGGGAAGGTCTGCTCGAGCTCCTGCAGCGCCGCCTTCGCAGCGGCCAAATCGCCCTGGGCGACATACAGGTTGGCCTGCGCGTAGCGCGCCGCATCGGCGTAAAAGCGCTTCTCGTCGTTTGCCAGCGGCTCCCACGCGGCGATGGCGGCGGCCCAGTCGTGCCGCGCCTCGTGCGCGTAGGCCAGGCGCTCGGCCGCCAAAAAGTAGAGGGGCTGATGGGTCGCAAGGGATCCACCCAGGCGGCAAAAGGCGTTCAGCGAGGCGTTGGGGTCGTCCAGGCGGGCGTACAAATCGCCCTCGACGAGGGCTGCCAAAAGGCCGAGGCCACGCGGGCCCTCCTCGGCGGCGACGGCGGCAAACAGCGGCGCCGCTTGGCGCCAGGCATTGGCGTCGGCGACGGGGGCCGTGACGCTGGGTTGCCGCCCTGGGCGTGCGCGCGGCGCGGCGGGATGCAGCAGCTTCCAGGCGGCGGTGAACTGATTGGCAACGCGATGGGCTGCGCGGCGGCGCATCAGGTGAACGCCGGTGCTCCCTGCCGCAAACAGCACGAGCAGCAGCAAGAGGCCCTGCAACAGGCGGCGGTGTTCCCCAAGCCAGCGGCTGGCGCGCGCCGAGGCGGCCACCCATTTCTCTTGCGGTGCTTCGGCCGGCGACCCTGCTTGTTTGCTCACGCGATACCCTCCTCGTGGGGCCGCTTGTAGACGACACGGCTGGCAAAGGGAAAGGTGGAGGGCGACCTTTTTGTGGGATGACAGCGGACAGGGCCCTATGCTAGGGGGAGCGCGGGTTTGTCGCAGCTCGACACCCTCCATAAGATCCGCTTTGGCGGTCTTTTACTCCCCCACGCTTTCGCCCCGAGACCCGTCCCTATGACCCGTAAAATGATCATCAATGCCCTCGATGCCGAGGAAGTTCGCATCGCCATCCTCAACGGCCGAACCCTCGAGGATTTCGACCTCGAAACCCGCGGCGTCGAAAAGAATAAAGGCAACATCTACAAGGGCATCGTCATGGCGGTGGAGCCGGCGCTGGGCGCCGCCTTCGTCAACTATGGCGCCGACAAACAGGGCTTCTTGACCGCCAACGACGTCCATCCGAAGTATGCCGGCGAGGGTCACGAATCGCGCAGCGACCGAACGCCGACGATCGACAAGCTGCTCAAGCCCGGCCAGACGGTTCTGGTGCAGGTGAGCAAAGACGAGGTGGCCGCCAAAGGTGCGGTGCTGACCACTTTTTTGTCGCTCGCCGGCCGCTATTTGGTGCTGATGCCCGACTCGGCCACCCAAGGCGTCTCGCGTAAAATCGACGACGAAGACACCCGCCGCAAGGTCAAAGAGGCGGCCGCCAAGCTGGTGGTGCCGGACAACATGGGGGTGATCATTCGCACCGCCGGCCGCGATCGCACCAAGCTCGACCTCAACCGCGACCTGCGCGTGTTGCTGCGGCTGTGGGAGAACATTCAGAAGGCCGCCGGCCGCAGCAAGGCGCCGTCGCTCATCTTCAAGGAGCAAGACGTCATCATTCGCGCCCTGCGCGACTACTTCTCTGCCGACATCGACGAGATCGTTTTGGACTCGGACGAAGCCTACGACCGCGCCGCCGAGTACATGCACCTGGTGATGCCCAACCAGCGCAGCGCCCTGACCCGCTACGTCGAACGCCGCCCCATATTCCATCACTACCGCATCGAAGAGCAGCTCGAGGTGATCTACGCGCCCAAGGTGGTGCTGCCCTCGGGAGGCTCCATCGTCATCGAGAGCACCGAAGCGCTGGTTGCCATCGACGTCAACTCCGGCAAACAAAAATCTTCCAATCAGGAGGAGACGGCGCAGCAGACCAACACCGAGGCGGCGCGCGAGATCGCCCGACAGCTTCGCCTGCGCGACCTTGGCGGCATCATCGTCGCCGACTTCATCGACATGGCCCAGCGCAAGAATCGCGAGAAGGTGCAGCGCACCCTGCGCGAGGCACTGCGCTTCGACAAGGCACGCGTCAAGGTGGGCACCATCTCCCGCAACGGCACCCTGGAGATCACCCGCCAGCGGATCCGCAGCGCCCTGCAGGCAAGCGTCTTCGACCGCTGCAGCACCTGCCAGGGGACCGGCCACGTCCTGCACCCCAGCTCCCACGCCATCGCCATCCTGCGTAAACTGCGTGACCGCGCCTCACGCGGGGACTTGCGCAGCGCCAAGATCAGCGTCAACGCCGAGGTGGCCAACCGCCTGCGCACCGACTACTGGACGGCCCTGCAGGCGATTGAAAAGCGTTTTGACGTCCGCATCGAAGTGGCCACCGAGCACAGCTTCCGCGCTGGCCGCGAGGACTACACCTTCGAGACCGATCCCAACGCTCAGCCAATTCCGATGGAGGAGCCCGACTTCGGGCCGGCGCCACGGCCAGACGACTTCGACGAAGTCGCCGCCGCCGCGGCCCTTGCCGAGGAAGAGGCAGCGCTGCTCGAGTTCGGCGACGAGGAAGCCAGCGACGACGTCGCATCGCCCAGCGACGAGCAGCCGGTGGCCACCACGGCCCGCAGCCGCACCCCCCGCAGCAAGGCGGCAGCCACCAGCAAGGCCAGCGCCGCTGCAGCGGCGGCCCACGGCCCCTTCGACATCCCCGAGTTCGAGTTCGTCGACCCCGGCTCGCTGGGTCAGTCGCGCAGCGGCACCAAGCGCCGCGAGCGCTCGCGCCCCGCAGGCGGCCGCGACGCCGCCAGTCGCCGAGCGCCGCGTGAAGAGCGTGGGGTACGCGGCGGCCGGCGTCGAGGCGCCGCCGGGCGCGAGGCCGAGCTGCCACAGGCCGCGTCCCCCGCCGCCCCCACCGCACCGCCAGCCGCTAAAAAGGGCTTCTTTGCCCGCCTTTTCGGCCTCTAGTTTCCTGGGCGCGTTGGCTGCACGCTACCGCTGGCGGAATTTAACCCACAGCGGCGTGCCGGAGTAGCCATAGGCCTGGCGCAGGCAGTTCGACAGGTAGCGCTGGTAGCTAAAGTGCACCTTGTCCATCTTGTTGGTGGCAAAAATGAAGGTCGGTGGCGCCACCATGGGCTGCGAGACGAAGTACAGGCGCGGACGCGTGCCGCCATTGCGCGGCGGCGGGTGGCTGTCGACGACGCGGCGGAAGAAACGGTTGAGCTCGCCGGTGCTGACGCGCCGATGGCGCTCCTGCTGCACCGCAACGACCTCGGTGCAAAGCTCGGCGACGTGGTCACC
>JBBSTS010000111.1:0-5462 GCA_038235675.1 Myxococcota bacterium
GAGGACCTCATCCCCGACGACCCGATGGTGGTCACGGTCAGCCACGCCGGCTACGTCAAGCGCAACCCGGTGGACCTCTACCAGGCGCAGCACCGTGGCGGCCGCGGCATCACCGCCACCACCACCCGCGACCAGGACTTCGTCGAGCAGCTCTTCGTCGCCACCGCCCGCACCTCCCTGTTGGTGTTCACCGACCGCGGCAAGGTCTACTGGCTCAAGGTCCATGCCGTGCCGCAGGCAGGCCGCACCAGCCGCGGCAAGCCCATCGTCAACTTGCTGCGGGTGGAGAAGGGCGAACAGGTCACCGCCGTGTTGCCGGTACGCCACTTCGTCGCCGGCGAGTTCGTGGTCATGGCCACCGCCCGCGGCCTGGTGAAGAAGGTCGACCTGATGGCCTTCGCCCACCCGCGGCCCTCGGGGCTCATCGCCCTGTCCATCGAGGAGGGCGACCGACTGATAAGCGTCGCCATCACCGACGGCGCGCGCGACCTGCTCGTCTGCACCCAAGAAGGGCTGCTTATCCGCTTCAAGGAAAGCACCGTGCGTCCCACCGGCCGCACCGCCCGCGGCGTGCGCGCCATCCACTTCAAGTCGTCCACCGATGCGGTGGTGGGCATGGTGGTCAGCAGCGCGACCTATCCCTATCTGCTGACCCTCTGTGCCCTGGGCACCGGCAAACGTACGCCGCTGAGCGCCTACCGGGTGACCGGCCGGGCGGGCCAGGGGATCACCAACGTCAAGAGCATCGAGCGTACCGGCCCGGTGGCGGGGATCTGTGCCGTCGGCGACGACGACGAGGTGATGGTCCTGACCAACCGCGGCATGATGATCCGCACCGGCACCCGTGAGATCCCCGTGCACGGCCGGGCCACCTCCGGGGTGCGGGTGATCCGCCTGGGCAAGGGCGAGGCGGTCACCAGCGTCGCCCGCCTGGCACGTCTGGAGAGCCGTGAGGGCTTGGTCGAGGGCGAGGCCGACGCCTTGCCGCCGACCATCGCGCCCGAGGCCGACGACGACGGCGACACCGAGCCCCCGACGCCGTGATCGGGGCGCGCCTGCGGCAGCGGGCCCTGGCCCTGGCATGCGGCGCCCTACTGCTGCACTGCGGCGACGGCCTGGCCGACGACCTGCAGCGCGCCAGCGACCTCTTCTACCGCGGCCAGGTGCACGCCGCCGAGCGCCTTTATGGTGACACCCTGCAACGCCTGCGGGCACAGCCGCCGAGCCCCCGGCGGCGGGCGCAGATCCTGCAGGCCTGGCGGCGCCTGGCGCAGCTGCACGCCCTCTACCTGCGGGACACCGAGCGCGCCATCGCCGACTACGCCGCCATTGCCAACGCCTACCCTGGCGAGGCCGACGCGCGCGGGGCCCTGGCGGCGCTGGGCGACCTCTACCTCAACCGCCAGCACGATCCCGCCGCTGCCATCGCCGCCTACCACCGCTTGGTGGCGGACTTCTCCGACCACCCCGATGCCAGGCGGGCCCAGTTGGCCATCGTCCACGCTTACCTAAAGCAGCAAGATCAGCGGGCAGCGACGCAGCAGGCCGAAATCCTCGCCCGCCGCCACCCCGGCAGCGCCGAGGCGCTCGAGGGGCGCGTCGCGGTGGCCTACGGCCTGAGCCTGCAGGCGCAGCCGGCCGCCGCAGCCGCAGCCTTCGCCGCCCTTGCCGAGGCGCCGCTCAGCCCACCGCAGCAGGCGCTGCTCAGCGTCGAGCGGGCCAGCTGCTATCAGCGGCTGGATCAGCCCCATCGCGCCCTCGAGCAGCTGGAGCAGGCCCTGGCGACCCACCCGCAGCCGCGGCTGGTGCAAAGCAAGATTGGCCACCTGCGCGCCGCCATCCACCGCCAGTCCCCGGCCAGCTTCCAGGTGGCACGCCGCCGCTCCTAAGCATCCTCGTAAAGTGGTTGTCTTTGGCGGCGAAAACCCTTATTCCCCGCCCATGAAACGTCGCACCCAGCTCCGCAATGTCGCCATCATCGCCCACGTCGACCACGGCAAAACCACCTTGGTCGACGCCCTCTTTCGCCAGGGCGGCATGTTTCGCAGCGGCCAGGTGGTCGCCGAGCGGATCATGGACAGCAACGATCAAGAGCGCGAGCGCGGCATCACCATCCTCGCCAAATCCACCTCGGTGATCTTCGGCGACACCACCCTGCAGCTGGTCGACACCCCTGGCCATGCCGACTTCGGTGGCGAGGTGGAGCGCACCTTGCGGATGGTCGACGGCGTTTTGCTGCTGTGCGACGCAGCCGAGGGGCCGCTGCCTCAGACGCGTTTCGTCATGCGTAAGGCACTGAGCCTGGGACTGCCCTGCGTCCTGGCGATCAACAAAATCGACCGCAGCGACGCCCGCCCCCAGGCGGTGCTCAACGAAGTCTACGACATGCTCATCGATCTGGGCGCCGACGAAGATCAGCTCAGCTTTCCGGTGCTCTACACCATCTCGCGTGACGGCACCGCCACCGTTGACATGGCAACCCCCGGCACCGATCTCAAACCGTTGGTCAAGGCGCTCATCGACACCATCCCACCGCCCATCGACACCACCGAGGGGCCCTTTTGCATGCAGGTCAACTCGCTGGGCTACGACGAGTACGTCGGCCGCCTGGTGATCGGCCGGGTCGCCTCGGGTGGGGTCAAAAACAATCAGATGGTGCGCCTGCGCAACAAGGACGGCGTCGCGCAAGATTGCCGCATCACCGGCGTCTTCATGTTTCAGGGGGTGCAGCGCCTGCCGCTGGAGTACGCCCACGCCGGCGACATCATCGCCCTGTCCGGCATCGAGAAGGTCTCCATCGGCGACACCCTCTTCGACGCGGCCGGCGAGGGGGAGCTGCCGAAGATCGACCCCATTCACATCGACGAGCCCACCGTGGCGATGGTCTTCCAGGTCAACGATGGCCCCTTGGCCGGGCGCAGCGGCGGCAAGTTCCTCACCAGCCGCCACCTGCGCGACCGCCTCCACAAGGAGGCCTACGCCAACGTCAGCATCAAGCTGATGCCCGGCGACACCCCCGACCAGTTTCGCGTCCTGGGACGCGGTGAGCTGCAGCTGTCGGTGGTCATCGAGACCCTGCGGCGCGAACTCTTCGAGCTGTGCGTGCGCACCCCCGAGGTCGTCACCCGCGAGGGCGAGAACGGCCGCGAGGAGCCGCTCGAGCGCCTGGTGGTGGACGTGCCCTCCGAGCACCTGGGGGTCGTCACCGAGATGCTCGGCCGCCGCCGCGGCCAGATGACCGACCAGAAGGTCGAGGGCAGCCGCCTGCGGCTGGAGTACACCATTCCCACCCGTGGCCTCTTCGGCATCCGCAACCTGATGCTCACCGCCACCCGCGGCACCGCCATCTTGCACAGCATTTTCGAGGGGTGGACGCCGTGGAGCGGCCCCATCGTCAAACGCAGCGCCGGCGCGTTGGTCAGCGACCGCCAGGGCACCACCACCCCTTTCGCCCTGTTCAACCTACAGCCGCGCGGTACCCTGTTCATCGGCGCCAGCGAGCAGGTTTACGAGGGCATGGTGGTCGGCGAGCACACGCGCGACAACGACCTGGACATCAACGTCGTGCGCGAGAAGAAGCTCAGCAACATGCGCTCCTCCGGCAAGGACGACGCCGTGACCCTGTCGCCGCCGCGGCAGATGAACCTCGAGAAGTGCCTGGAGTGGGTGCGTGAGGACGAGATGGTCGAGGTGACCCCCGACGCCATCCGCCTGCGCAAGCGCATCCTTCTGGCCGGCAAGCGGCCCAAGTACCACCAGACGGAGAGCTAGAAGGCCTCGTCGTCCCCCACGGGCGGCGCATGGTAGAGCTCGAAGATTTTGCGCTGCAGGCGAAAGATGTGGCGAAATTCCGCGCCAGGGCCCAAATCACCCTTGAGCACGTCCCAGCCCTGGTCGATGTAGGCGGCGTAGATTGCCGGCAACAGGGGCAGGGGCAGGTGGGCGAAGATCTCTTTGGCGTTGGGGTCCGCGAAGACGGCGGCGGCAAAACAGGCCAAAAAGTCGCCAAAGAGGGCCACCGATTGGTTGGCGCTGAGGCCTTCGATATCACCGTAGGTGATCGCCTCCAGCGGTGGGCTCGGCTGGTAGAGGCTGATGCAGTCTAGGAGGGTGACCTCGCTGAAGACCACGAAGACGGGCGCATGCTTCGGCAACGTCGGCGCATCCACGCGCCACAGGCGGATCAGTGGCCGCCCCTCCAGATGCCGCAGGACGTCTTCTGCCGACTCGGCAAGCGCACAGCCACAGGCCAGATCGGTAAAGTTGAGGTCCAGGGTCCACTCAGACGCCACTGCCAGGGCGGCAGCAGGGCTCAGCGGCGTGTAGGTGGCAAGGCGCCCCTGCAGCGGCAAGGTGGCGACGATGGCGGGGGACAGGGGTTTGTGCATAGGCTCCTCAACGCACTGAGCATAGCGCAGGGGCAGGTCGGGGCCTATATTTGGCGAACATTTGTAGCCCAGCCCCTTCTGGGGGGTGTAATCTTACAAAAGGGATCTCTTATGACCGACATCAACTCCACCAACGCACGCACACTGCCCCCTGTCGGCTCTACCGGCCAAGCAGATGCGGCCAGCACCGCCTCGAGCACCGATCCCAACGCCGTTGCCTACACCCCCACCGGTGTCCCCCTCGCCGCCAACGATGGCAGCTCCTACGCGCCGACGGCCAGAAACAAATTTGTCGCAGCGCCCGGCGCCTCCAGCGACCCCAACGCGGCGCAAGAGGCGGCCAAGGAGGTCCTGCGCAAAGGTGGCCAGCCCGTCCCCAGCCTGGCGGATCAAAAAGCCGCTGAAGCCTACGCGGCGGCCCACCCCGCTGAATTTAAAGCTTTCTCCGACCAGCTCAGTCGGGCCGGCAGCCAGCCCGGGCAGGTGGCGGCCAACGCCGCGGCGCTGAAGCAGAGCGCGCAGGGGATGGCGAAGGGCAGAGACATCAACGTCTACGCCTACGTTTTGTTGGCGCTCAATGGCGCCGCCAAAGATGGGCAGGCGGACCAACAGCTGCGGATTAAAAAGCTCCAGACGCTCAATTCCATGCAGAAGCAGCTGCAGGGTTATGGCGACTATCTGACCCAGAAATCACAAGAGCTGCAGACCGCGATTGGCGCCGGCAAAAAAGCCAACTCCAACGCCCAGATCGTCGTCGATCAGCAGTGGAAATTTAGCAACTTCGACTCCTTGGATAAAGACGGCAACCTGATCAAAGAAAGCCTCCTGCCGGCCAATTCTTTCAACGGCAGCAAAACGACGGCTCAAGACATCAAAGTGGCCAAACCGCCCACCGAGCCGCGAATGCTTGGAAACATACGGATTGGCACTTTTTACAATTTCATCGATCCCAACGGCGCAAAGTTTAGAGTTGGCGCAAAAAACGAAGCCTCGGCTCGCGAGCAGGCGGCAAAAAAATTCAACGACAGGACCGATAAAGTAAACAAAGACGGCGGCGCCAACGACATGGTCAAC
>JBBSTS010000112.1:0-5450 GCA_038235675.1 Myxococcota bacterium
CATGTCATCGCCATCATCGGGCCGCTGTTTTCCAGCGAAGCCTTTGCGGCGGCCCTCAAAGCCGAGGAGATGGCGGTGCCCATCCTGTCGCTCTCCCATCGCGAGGGACTGCCGGAGCTGGGGCCCTACGTCTTTCGCACCGCCCTGACGGTGCAGGCGCAGGCCCGTGGCCTGGCCAAGGTGGCGTTCGAGCGCCTGGGCTTCTCGCGCTTCGCCATCCTCTACCCGAAGAATCGTTATGGCATCGACTTCACGCAGGCGTTCTGGAAGGAGGTGGATGGCCGCCGCGGCGAGGTCCGCGGGGTCGAGGGCTACGAGCCGGACCAGACCACCTTTCGCGAGCCGGTGCGCAAGCTGGTGGGCCGCTGGACGCTGGCGGCTCGGCCAGAGTTTAAAAGTGGGCTGGAGGCGCTGCAGGAGCAGCAGCTCCCTCCCCTGCGGCTGCGGGCCGAGGTGGTGCGACTGGAAAAAGCACTGCCGCCCATCGTCGACTTCGACGCCGTCGTCATCCCCGACAGCGGCCGCCAAGTTGGGCTCATTGCCCCGGCCCTCACCTTCGAAGATATCACCCTCACCCATGACCCCAAGCTCCTCGAGCGCATCCGCAAGGCACAAAAACGCGACGTGCGGCCGGTCACCCTGCTCGGCGCCAGTACCTGGAACAGCAGTCAGACCCTCGACAGCTGCGAGCGTGACTGCGAGGACGCCGTCTTCGTCGACGGCTACTTTGCCCAGGACACCAGCCCCAAGGCGGTGGACTTCGTCGCCGCCTTCGCGGCACTGACCCAGGGCGCCGAGCCCACCCTCGGCGAAGCTCAGGCCTACGACAGCGCCGCCTGGCTGCACGAGGTGATGCGGACTGCGGCGCCGCAGACACGCAAAGCCCTTGCCGAGGCGCTGCTCACGGCGCCGCCCTTCGCCGGCGTCAGCGGCCGCTGGTCCTTCGACGGCCAAGGGGAAGCGCAGCGCGAGCTCTACGTCCTCACCGTCCACGACCATGCCATCCGCCAGCTACTTTAGAGGCCTTCAAGAGTCGGCGGTGTCGAGGATGTCGTGCGGCAGGGTACCGCGCAGAGCGCGCATGTAACTAAAGGGGGTCTGCCACAAGAAGTTGGAGACCCGCGACATGTAGATGTCGGCGTAGCGCTCGACCTGGCGCGCCAGGTGGCTCTTGTCGTTGCCGGCGCGCATCAGCGAGCCCCAGTTGGGGTTGGGCACCTTGGCGGCTGCCTCCGCCAGCGGCCTGATGGCCTCATCGAGGGCCAGGGCCTTGGCACGCACCTTGTTGATCTGCTGCTGCAAGGCCCGCTCGCTGTGGCCGCCCTCGGCCGCTGGCGCGGCTTTGCGGCGCAGCAGCAACAGGCGCAGGTAAGAGATCTGAGCCTCGTAGGTCTCCTTCTCCACCATCAGCTCGCGCAGCCGCTCTTGGTGGGCGGCAAAAGCCTGCAGGGCAGCCAAATCGCCCTCGAGCTCACGCAGCACCAGGGCGGTGCGCCAGCGCAGCAGGGTTTTGGAGACGTTGACGTCGCCATAGATGTGGTCGCCAACGTAGAGGATCTGGTCGCCAGACAGCTGCAGCGAACGCTCCACCAGGCTGGCGTCGCCGCCCCAGTAGGCGCCGCCCTGCTCCATGGTAGAGACCGGCTTGAGCAGCCCGTCTTCAGAGACGACGCGAAAAAGCGGCGCCCGCTGCTCGAAGAACGATGGCTTGCGCGCCGCCACCAGGACGTAGTCGAAAAGGTCGCGCCAACCCATGGCACCGGGAAGGTCTGCGTCGAAGACGTAGGACATCATAAATTGGGTGTACTGCCAGTCCGAGTTGGTGATCAGCAGCAGCTTCTTGCCCGCCGCCCGCTGGTCGAGCAAGGCCAGGGCGGTATGGGGGTCGCGCTCGACGAAGTCCTGCGGCCGCGCCATGATCTCGTCTTTGAGCTGTCCTTCGAGGTGCGCCTCGTCGATGCTGCTGCGCACCTGGCGGTAGACCTCCTCGTAGCCCATCCCCGGCGCCAGCTCCTCGGCGTCGAGCTTGTCCACCAGCTGCGCATAGAGGCAGGCCTCCGACAACGAGAAGAGGGTGTTGAGGAAAATATAGCGACGCTCGGAGAGGCTGACGACGACGCGGGCGTAGGTGCTGCGCTGCTCCTCGAAATCCAGCGGCTTGGTGCCGTGAAAGGCGTACTTGACGTAGCCGAACGTGTTGACTTTTAGGACGTTGCCCAGCTGCGAGTCGATCACCAAGCCGCGGACCATCAGATCCGGCAAAAAATGCAGGTCGCCCACCGGCCAGCCGTGCGCCGCCAGCTTCGCCTGGGCGTGCTGGTAGGCCATCTGCTCCCAGGATTCCATGCGATAGTGGATTAACGTGTAATCCATGTCGTACCCAATCGCCTGCACTTGCCGCAGGTTGAGGGTGCGGTTGCAGAAAATCCGCCGATGACGGGGAGGCGGGGTAAACTCTAGGGAGGTATCTGAGGCGTCCATCCTGGCAGCATAGCGAGGTCGGCCGCCCTTTACCACCCAGGCCCAGCGGCGGGGGGCGGCACGAGGCCGTACACTTTTTGGCAATAAGCCTTCACCGCCGCGGGTTGGGCAAAGCAACCACCCTGCAAAAGGGGAAAAGGAATTCACGATGGTCAAGCCAATTATCGTCCCCGCGGCCCAGCTCAATCATAATTTCACCAGCGAGGCGCCAAAAGAGAGCCCGTTCGCGCCGGGGTATGCCTCGAGCTCGCCGACCGAAACCATGCAAGGCACGCCCCTTGCCAGGCAAAAGGCGATGGATGAATTTCATAAGATGTTCGATTCGAAGCAGTCTCCCAAATCAGGCAGCCAAGAGATGGACGTCAGGCAGGCGCTTGACCCCGTCAGCTTTTCGGAGGCCGCCAGCAACAATTCATTAAGCACGCGCGGATCCAACGCCGCCTCGGAAGCAGCCGCGATGACCATGCCCTCGCAGGCCCCGAAGGCGGGCCTAAAGGAGGCTACCTTTGCGTTGAAAAACACGGTCACCGCCCTCAACGATAAAATGGGCTGGGGCAGAGACGGCGTGATGACCGGGATAAAAATGGGCATCGCTGCCGGCATCGGTATGGGCGTGATGTCCTTGGTCACTGGCATGCCACACTTCGGCCTGGCGATGCTCATCGTCGCTCCCGCCGTCGGCATGCTCATCGGTTTGTTCGGTCAATTCAAGGCCCGCAAGGTCGGGCAGGAGGGGATCAAGAGCCTGCTGGAGGCCCGGGATTTCTTCAAAGATCAGGGCGGCAGCGAAACGCATCCCGACTTCCTCGCGCTCGAGAAGATGCGGGTCAACATCGAGGGTGGCTCGCTCGCCAGTGACGTGGCCAACGTCTATTTCCGCCTGTTGGGACCCTTCGCGGCGCCCTTCAAAGCAAAGTATGCTGAGCTGCAGGAGACGGTGAAGGCCAAGTTGCAGGCGGCAAAAGAGGACAGTCAGGGTGCCACGCAAAAGGTCTAAGAGAACGACGCGTTCGAACTGCTCGATGTAGATGCAGAGGCTGCAGACA
This sequence comes from Myxococcota bacterium, assembly GCA_038235675.1. GTDB lineage: Bacteria > Myxococcota > XYA12-FULL-58-9 > XYA12-FULL-58-9 > JBBSTS01 > JBBSTS01. The sequence continues at coordinate 3,528 of JBBSTS010000112.1, forward strand.
ACGTCACTGAGCCCAAACTAGATTTGAAAAACCCGCCGCCACTGCTCCGATAAGTTTCGCCAAGTCATTGAGATAGAGCAGCCCCCGCCGTGCACATCACGACGGGAGCTGCTTCATTGCCACCAGCCGTCGTTAGGCGTGCGGCTGCTTGGCCGGAGATGTTTCGATTTCACCGCGGGTCACGCCCTCGATGGTCATGCCCTGCTCGAGGATTTGCTTGCAGCGCTTGAGGTCCTCGCCCATCTGCTGCTCGGGGTTAATGCCCAGCAACGTCGCGAGCGCGTGGCCAAGCTCGCCTGCCGGCGGCGCGTAGCTCAAACGAACGTGCAGTTTGGTGCCGCCCTGTTGCGTCGGCGAGAATTCGACCGAGCCGGCGTTTTTGACCCACGAGTCGTCGACGGTTTTCCAGGCGATTTTCTTGTCCTTCACCATCTCCGTGACATCGGCCTCCCAGGTCATCTTGCTGCCCAAGGGGCCATCGACGCGCCAGAGGTAGCGATTGTCCTGGGTCGATTTGACCTCCTGGATGTGCTGCATGAACTGGGGGAAATTCTCCAGATTCTTCCAGAACTGATACGCCTGCTGCGGTGCGCAATTGATGACGATGGAGGATTCCATCTCGATGCCTTTGTTGATCTTCTCGCTCATGGGCAAGCTCCTTTTTTGAGTTACCTGAAGATTAGGGGCGCAGGCGTAAAATGCAAGGGCGAGGCAGATTGTCGCAGGGTGCACGGTTGCAAGTTCGCGGCGGCTCAAGCATGGATGCGTCCACACTGCTGCACAAAGGAGCACGAATATGAGCGACGAGAAAAAAGATTTGGCCAGCAAAAATGCCGCCGCCACCGACCAGCCCGGCGTCGCCAACCAGCAAAAAGATCCCAGCGACTGGGTCACCGGCGACGAGCCGATGACCGGCGCCCAAGCATCCTATCTGAAGACCCTGACCGAGCAGGCGGGCAGCGACCACGCCTTCGACCCCAAGATCAGCAAAGCAGAGGCGTCCAAGCAGATTGACGCGCTTCGCAAAGAGGGCGGCGTCGGCGCCAAGGCGTAAAATCGCCCAGAGAACGTCAGGCTCGGGCCGCCCATCAACGTGGCCCGATCCTGCGCCGCTAACGTGCCGCCAGCGTCGGTCCCGCAGCGGCCGGCGCTGCTGCCGATCCTTGGCCGAGACTGGTTAGATCGAGGCCGACGCCCAGCCACATCTGCCGGCGGGCGCGCCGCTGGGCGAAGCCCACGGTTAGGTGCAGTGCCGCCAGCGGCACGACATCGAGCACCAGGCGGTGGTCCTGCAGGACCAGGCCCTCCTGTAGGCTGGCACGCAGGCGCGCGTCGGCCCCCAAGGTCATGCCGCGCGGGCCCGACCAGGGGCGCCAGGCGAACCCGACGCGGGCTGCACGCGGCCGCTGCCCTAAACCCGGGGGCCCCAAACGCAGGCTGTCGAAGCCGGCGCTGAGGCTCAACCACGGCCGCGGCCGAAGCAGCAGTCCCACGTCCCAGCTGCGGCTGGCCGGCGCACCGACGCGCGCGCGCAGTCCGTGCACGCTCAGGCCGGCGTACAGCCCCCTTGCCAGCGGCACGCTGGCGCCGAGGGTGGTGCGTCCACCGCGTGCCAGCGGCAGCTGCCCCCAGGCGTGCCCACCAAACATGCTGATCGGCAGCAGCCGCCGCGGCGCGCGGCCGCCCTGCGCCCAAAGGCGCACCTGCCGCGCGCGCCCCACCCCCAGCGGCCAGGTGGCAATGGACTGGGCGGGCCAGGGATGTGAGAGAGGCAGGCCCAGATAGGCGGGCGAAGCAGCCACCCCCTCACGTATGCGCGGCGCAAAAGTCAGAGGTGCGCCCCCGGCCGGCGCTTGGAGAGACGTCATCAGACATAAAAGGATAAATTTTACAGCCAGTGTCGGCGCCATCATGCCGGGAGGG
>JBBSTS010000113.1:0-5445 GCA_038235675.1 Myxococcota bacterium
AACAGAAACGGGCCGGCAGCGCCGAGGCGCTGCCGGCACTTTTTATTAGCCTACGGCGCGGACGTTATGCGCCTGCAGGCCCTGGGGGCCCTCGCCAATCTCAAATTCCACTTCCTGGCCTTCAGCCAGGGCACGGAAACCATCGGCCACGATGGCCGAGTAATGCACGAAGATGTCTTTCTCCCCGTCGTCCCGAGCAATAAAACCAAAACCTTTGGCTTCACTAAACCATTTTACTTTGCCACGTTTTTCGCGATCCATTTCAAACTTTCCTTCATAGGCGATTAAAACGCCTTAAAACTATAAAAAGGGCCAAACGGCCGTGTACGCGGCCGTCCTATCAACAAGCACGGGGCGACGCAAGCAGCAGCATGTGGCCGCTTGCGTCGTCGCCCTTAAGCTAGGTCGCCGACCGTCTCTTTGACGCTCTCGCCCATTTTATCGACTTTCTTGCCCAGCTCGCGGCGGGTGGCCTTGCCGCTGCGCGGCGCCAAAATGAGGCCCAGTGCGGCGCCCACCACCAAGCCGACCCCCAAGATGCCCATCGCCGGCAGGACATAGTCGGTGGCGCTGCTGCGTTCCTGCAGGTTGAGGGCCGAAAGCACATCGGCGCGGGTGGGGCGGCGCAGGCCGGTCATGTCGCTGAGTTTGTCGCTAACTTCTTTGCTGAGGTCCATGAAAATTCTCCTGTGATTTAAGACGCGTCGGAGCGCGGCATGATTTGATCGCGAAGCTGACCGAGCAGCCACTTGCTGCCCATCGACATCGCCAGGCCAGCAATGCGTGGCGTCAGACCGCCCGCCAGCACGAAGCCGACGCCGGCAGCGGCACCGAGGGTGCGGTAGGGGTGCTTGGTCGCCTCCTGCGCGACGTTCTGGTAAACTTCGTCCACCGCCTCGCCCACCGAGCTGCTGAGGCTTTGTGCGTCATCGACGATGTCGTCGAGGTGGCCGGAGGATTTGGCGGCGGGGGATTTTTTTCTAGGCGCGGGGCTCATGGGATCTCCTGACGTTAACGGCGGGCGATGAGGCGGCCGACGAAGTAGCCCGCCAGCAAGGCTGCGCTGACGCACATGAGGGGATGCTGAGCCACCGTCTGACGGATGCGATGGTCCAACTCCTCGGCCCCGTCGCGAACGTCGTCGAGGCGCTCGCCCACTTCGGCGGGGAGGATCTCGACCGCCTGATCGGCCAACGACTTGCTGCTGCTGCGTGATGCGGTGCTCATGCTATCTCCTTAGTTTGCCGTGGGTGCTGCCCCACATCATGCCCACCACGAAACTGCCGGCCAAGATGAGATAGGGGCGGCGCTGCACGTACGTCTTGAGCTGGATAGGCTGCGTCAGCTTGGTTTGCAAGGTGTGCCACTGCGCCTGCAGGCGGCGGCGCTGCGCCTCCACCTCGGCCACCAGCGCCTCACGCCGTGCCGCATCCTCGGGACCTTCACCCTCGGGGGGCAGCAGGTTCATGGCGATCCCTGCGCGTCACGGCGCAAATCGTCGGCAGACGCTTCGAGGGTCTGCTGCGCCTGCCGCAGTGCGGCAGGCGCGCGAGGCGCGGCGCGAAAGAGCGCCGCGGCGCCCAACTGCAACATTCCCAAAAACGCCGCCGCGGCCTCGGGCGGCCCGAGGGGGGAGGACTCAAGGTAGAGGGCCGCGGTGCCACAGACCAGGGCGATGCCGCCGCACCACAGGGCCGCGGCATTGCACATCACCCGCCGCATCGCAGCGCCGACGGCGGCCTCCGCATCGTGGCGCAGCAGCGCCAGCTGGCTGGCAAACAGGTCTTGGCTGCTCTGCCACATGGACTGCCAGGCTTCGCCAGCCGTCGTGGGTTGCGAAGGCGGCGCGCGGCCGCGCACGGGGTCTACCACGGATGCCTCATGCGCCCACTTTAATGATTTGTTTGCGCAACGCAACCTCAGAAACTGGTGCCGAAGGTGATGTGCAGGCGACCGTGCGGCGGTGCCACGTCGGGGCGGTCGCGCAGCAGGTCGGCCAACCGCAGCGGCCAGCCGTAGGCCAGCGAGAAGGGCCCCACCAGGGTGACGAAGCGCAGCGCCGGGCCGGCGCTCAGCGTCGGCTGTCGCGCCACCGCCGTCGGCCTGAGGCTGGCGCCGGCAACGTCGCAGAAGCCGGCCACCACCCAGTCGCCCCAGCCGGTGTGCCACGCCGTCCAACGCAGCTCGGCGCTGGCACTGAGCAGTGCGGTGGCCAAGAGGGCGCTCTGCGAGGCGCGGTTGGCCAGGCCGCGGACGCTGAAGTCGCCGCCATAGTAAAAAGTTTCCGAGTCGGGCACCTGCTGGTCGGCGGCAAAGGTGCCGGCGAGGCTGTAGCCCAACGACAGCGCCAAAACCACCTCCGAGCCCAACGGCCCGCTCGGCGGCGCCAGGCCGCGCAACAAGGTGGCGCGCAGCAGGCGCCCGAGGGGGAAGTAGGCCTGCAGGCCGGCATTGAGGCGCCAAAAGGTGGCCGCCTCGCGCCACAGGGGCCCCGCAAAAAATGGTAGCGCGAGCTCCAGGCGCAGGTTGGCGGCGTAGCCGCGCTGCGGGTTGAGGGCCTGGTCGCGGCCGTCGAGGTTGAGGCTGGGCACCAGGCGGCCGAAGGTGGCGCTCGGGAGGTTGCGCGGTGCGCGCCGTAGCAAGGAGGCGCGCGGAGCGGCGGCGTGGATGTCGAGGTATCCCTGGCTAAACTCGTAGGCAAAACGCCCCGCGACGCCCGGCTCCGACAGGCCAGAGCCGCGCTCGAAAAATTGTCGCAGCAAGGCGGCGCTGCCGCCAGACTTGCGGGCGGTGAACACCGGATAGTCTTGAAAGAGGTAGAGGCTGGTGACCTCGACGTCGAACGGCAGCGCCAGTGGCCGCGGCGCGCGCAGGCGACCGCTGAGCCGATCGACGTTGCCGATGCGCGGCAGCCAAGGCGGCCCCGAGGCGAAGGCCAGACGTGCCTCGAGGGCCAAGAGGATGGCGCGGCCGAAGCCGTTCTGATCGGCAAAGTCGGCCCCAAGGGCGAACCAATCGTCGGTGGAGAAGCTTAGCAGCGCGTCGAGGGACTGCACCGCGCGCTCCTGCAGTCCAAGCTCCAACCAGGTGGGCTGCTGCGCCTGTCCCTGCGCATCCAGGCGCACGATCCCCTCGCCCACCGGCCGCAGCTGCACGTCGGCAAAGATGTTCAACCGCCGCAGCCGGCGGCGCATCTGCCCCAGTGCCTGCAGGTCGAGAGGGTCGCCGCGGCGCAGGGGAAACTCCTGCAGGACGATGCCGGGGGCGGTGCGCAGGGCGCCGCTGAGCATCAGCTCACCGGTAATGGCCAAGGGCCCGGGCTCGATGCGGTGATGCAGGCGCACGCCGTCGGCCTGTACGGAGGTCTGCGGCTGCACCTGGGCGTGTAGGTAGCCGGCCTGGGTCAACGCCAGTTGCAGGCGGTCGGCGTCGGCGGTGAGCGCCTCCGGCTCGAAGTCCGCGCCCGCCTGCAGGCGCAGGGCCGGCAGCGTGATGGGCATCGGGTCGACCTCCAGCGCGGCGACGCGCACGTGCGGCCCCTCGTGTACCTTGAAGGTAAGGCGGTAGGCATCGCCGTCGAGCTGCGTCTGGGCCGTGACCTTGACGTCGGCGAAGCCGTGGGCGCGGTAGACACGCTGCAGCGCCGCGAGGTCGTGGTCGACCGACTCGCGAAGCAGGCGGCGGGTCAGCAGGCCACTGGCGACGCAGAGCAGGGGCCCCTCGGCGCGCAGCTGCGCCTCGGGCAACGCAGCGTTGCCGCGCACCTCCACCTGCGCCAGGCGATGGGCGCGCCCCTCGTCGATGTGGTAGGTGACGACGGTGGACCTGTCGGCGGCGACGGCGACGGTGTAGCCAATGTCGCAGGCGTCGTAGCCCTTCTGGGCATAGAGCGCCAACATGGCCTTGCGCGTCGCCTCCATCTCCAAGGCGTCGACGGCCGCCGCCGCATCGAAGGTGGCCGCCGCGCGCAGCGCTTTGTCGCGCAGGGCGGCGTGGCCCTCCAGCGCGATCTGCAGGTGGGGGCCACTGCGCACCCACACGTGCAGGTCGACCTCGTTCTTGCGGCTGGGCTCGGACAGCACGCTGCGGACGCTGGCAGCGGGATAGCCGGCCAGCTGTAAGGTGCGGCGGGCCGCCTCCTCGTCGTCGCGCAGGGCCTCGGGGCGCAGGCTGCGGCGGCCCAAAAACAGCGGCAGACGGTGGGAGAAGAGGGCCGCCAACGTGTGCTGCGGCAGGGGACTGTCGTGTACCTGCACGTGGCGCACCTTGAGGCCGTGGCCCGGCCACAGCTGGGCCTGCAGCAGCACCCCTTGGTGCGGCCAGGCCAAAGGTGAGGCGAGGGCGCGCACCCGCACCCGCGAGCCGACGAGGCCCTCGTTTTGCAGGTAGGTGGACAGCCGCTGCTGCTGGCGCAGCACGTCGCCTGGCAGATCCTGCAGCACCATGCCGGGGCGCAAGAAGAGCCGCCGGTGCACCTCGCCGCGCAGCATCGACCAGGGCAAGCGGCCGACCACCTCGCTGCGCACCACCATGGGCCGCGGCACCAACGTGCAGCGCCAGCCCGCCTCCGCGGCCTCGCAGCGCGCCTTGGCGACGTAGCTCAGGCGGGCCAGGGCCCCCTGCAGGGCCTCGACCTGTGCCGCCGGCGTCTTCAGGGCGGCAAAATCGAGCTGATCGCCCAGGTAGCGCCCCAAAACCTTGCAGCTGGCGCGCCATTCGGCCTGCTGCCGCGGCGTCGCCGCCGTCGCCTGCACCAGGGTGAGCGTCAGGGCCCGTGATTGCAGCTGTGTGTGGCCATGTACGGTAAGTTTGGCCGCCCCCGTCGACGGGCTGGCGGCGGCGGCCGGCAAGACGCCCGGCAGCCAGGCAGCAGCCAAAAAAGCCACCCTGCGAATAACACCTCGCACGTCAGCGGTCCACGAGGCGGTAGCGCAGCTGCACGGCGCTCTGCGTCCCCAGGCCACCGCTGCTCGCCGGGTCGAGGTTCTGCTGCGCGGTGCCTTCGAGCAGCAGGCGGTCGGTGAGGCTGAGGCGGGCGCGGGTGCCCACCTCCGCGGCGGCATCGCTCCCCAGGGCGCGTTTGTAGCTGCCCTCCAGGCGCAGCCGCGGGTGCATCTGCTTGGCCGCGGTGACCTGCAGGCTGTCGTCGGTGACCTCGGCGCCGAGCTCCACCTCGACGTTGAGGGCCCGCTGGATCTGCGCTTCGGCAAAACGCGCCAAGGGGGCGGTGGCCTGGGCGCCGGCAAAGACCAGGGCGGCGTCCAGGGCGCTGGCGTCGCCGTCGCCACTGGCGACGTCCTGCAGGTTGGCGTAGCCGGTGGCCAGCAGGGCCAAAATCTCCAGGCGGCTCAGCTCCGGGCTGCTGTCGGCCTCCAGGGCCAGGCGCTCGAGGTTGCCGTCCAGCTGCAGGTTGACCCCCACCGGCTGCGGCTCGCGGTTGCGGCT
>JBBSTS010000114.1:0-5410 GCA_038235675.1 Myxococcota bacterium
CCTTCGAGCCAGGTCGATTTGCCGTACTGACGCGCTCCGCGGATCACCAGCACGCCGGGGCCCGTGGGCAGGTTCTGCAGGCCGAAGTCTACGTCGAAAACAAGCGGTTGCTGCTGCAGCGCTTCCAATCGCGGCAAGACCCCACGCCGCTGCCACTCCCCGGCCAGAAGGGCTTGATTGACTCCCTCAACGTTCATAGCGGTGGCTTCACCAACGTTGTCAGCGTTGGTCAAGGAATACAGCGTTGGCGGCACTCTGCGGGTCAAACGCCCGAGGCCGCTTGGCGGCCCCGTCGCCTGGCGCTGTCTGGTGCGCGTTGCATTTGGTTGATCTCACGCGACGCCTACCGCATGCTCGCGCCATGCAGGCAGAGAAGTCGACGCGCCAGCAGGCCGCCTCCGCGGGCGCCTGAGATGCGCCGATTGTCGGCCAAAAAGGCCCCAAAAGGCGTTTTGTTGCAGCGCAGCAACGAGCGCCAGCTGCCGCCTGACTACGTCGGTGACGTGCTCATCTGGGACATCGACAAGACCTACCTCGACACGCGCTTCTCTACCTGGCGCGGCCTGCTCGCCATCCCCTTCGAGTTCGCCATCGACAAGCGCACCATCCCCGGGGCGCCGGCGGTGCTGCGGGCGCTGCGCCGCGGCCCCGGCGAGGAGTCGGCGATCACGCCGCTGTACTTCGTCAGCGGCAGCCCGCCGCAGATGCGCGCGGTGGTCGAGCGGCGCATGGGGCTCGACGGGGTCGACTTCGACGGCATCACCTTCAAAGACCAGCTGGGGCTGCTGCTCGGCCGCCGGCTCAACGAGCTGCGGGCGCAGATCGGCTACAAGCTCACCGCCCTGCTCACCTACCGCATCGAGCTGCCAGCCGGCAGCTGCTGGCTTTGCTTCGGCGACGACGTCGAGCAGGACGCCACCATCTTCGTACTCTTAGGCGAGATCTGTGCCGGCCTGCGCCAGGCCGAGCTGGCTGCGCGGCTGCGGCAACTCAAGGTGGTCGAGTGGAACATCGAGACCCTGGTGGCCCTGGCCGAGCGCCTCGGCCCACCGCGCGATCCGGTGGAGCGCATCTTCATCCACCTCGAGCGCGGCGCTTCTTTGGGCAGCTTCGTCGACCCGCGCATCGTGCCCACCCGCTCCTACGTGCAGACCGCCCTGGTGCTGCTGCAGATGGGGCGCCTCAGCCCCGCCGCGGTGGCGACCGTGGCGCGCGACCTGCGGCTGCGCGGCATGCCCGAGGCGACGCTGGAGGCACATGCCGAGGACGCCCATAGCCGGCTGGGGGTGGCGCGCGAACTGCTGCGCTGGGCGGTGGCGCCGGCGGCGGGGCTGGTCGGCGAGGCCGCAGCCATCCCAGGCAACGGCAAGAAGTCGTCGCCGTAGACCAAGGCGCCGCCCAGGTGGCCGCCCCACAGGGCCAGTGACAGGGCGGCGCCCAGCAGCAGCAGGTGCAGCACCGCGCCGCTTCTGCGCCCCTGGCGCTGCCACAGCAGGCGTAAGGCGAAGGCGACGGCGAGCAGGGCGACGCAAACGAACATGAGGTTGCGGTGGCGCAGGCCGGCGGCGGCGCTGCCGGCGTCGGCGTGCGGCAGCGCCTCGTAGCGCAGCAGGCCGGTAAGGATGGCGGGGGCAAAGCTTGCCAGCGTCAGGCCGTGCAGCCAGGCGCCGGGGCCCTGCAGGGACGCGCGTCGGCCAGTCCAGGCGAGGAGCTCGAGCGCAAAGAGCAGCAGCGTCCAGGCCAGCGGCAGGTGCACCGTCGCCGCGTGCAGGCGCGAGAGCCATTCGCGCAGGCCATGCGGCCGTGCGTCGTCGGCGGCGGCGCCCTGTGGCGGCACCGCGACGGTGCTGTCGGCGGCCGTGGGCGCCGGCGGCGGCGCCGTGCTGCCCGGGGCATCGAGCATCTCGACCTCCTCCGCGGGCCCTTGGGCCTCGGCGGCGGCAGGCGGCGTCGGCGCGGGTTTGTGCACCGGTGGGTGCGCCGGTTTGGCGTGGCGTTTGCCGTGGACGGCGGGCGGCCGGTGAGGTCGGGGGTGGCCAGCATGGGCGCCGGGGCGGTGGGCGCCGATGGCCACGGCGAGCATGAAACAAAGCCCTGCCGCCACCGTTAAATGTCGATTTCGCGGGTGATGTGGAAGCCCAGCACCCAGTCCTTGGCGCCCATGGTGTAGGTGTTGGCGACCAGGCTGTCGGCGGTCATGTACTGGGAGTTGGCGACCACGAAGGAAAAAGTGTGGCGGTTGGAGATGATCTTCGGGCCCACCGCGATCACCGGGAAGCGCTCGTGGAAGCCGGCAAGATTTTGCGTAAATTCGATGTCGAGGGCGAGGCTCTGCAGCAAGCGGAGGTCGGCCTGCAGCAAAAGTGCGGTGGAGGAGGCGGCATCCAGGCGGCTTTTGGTGGGGCCGGAAGAGTTGCTGGCGTAGAGGATGCCGGCCGTAAGCAGGGCGCGCTCGCCGATCAGGCGCGACACCAACACCTGGGTAAATAGGCCGGCGCCGTTCTGTCGCGGCGCGCTGTACCAGTCGAGCCCCAGGCGCACCGCCAAATCGAAGGGCCGGCCGGTGGACTGGCGCATCAGGCGGTAGCGGGCGTCAAACTCCCAGGTATCGTAGACCTCGTAGGTGCCGTTTTGGCGGATGAAGCCGACGTCGAAGTCATCCAAAAAGGCATAGCGCAGCCCCAGCAAAATCTTCAGGCCACCGCCGTCGAAGCCCAGCAGGTCGTGGAAGGGGGCCCGCAGCAACCCCTCGCGGTTGCGGTGGCCGATCCAGGTGGCGAAGGTGCGCCGCCGCAGGGTGTGGGCGTTGAGCTGGTCGAGGCCGCGGTCCATGCTGGGGAAGGCGTCGCCGTAGTAGGCGACGTGGGGCCGCAGCGCCGGTGCGTCGACGTCGAGGACCTCCACCTGCTCATTGTTCTCGCTATGTGCCGCCGCCTTGGGCCGCGCCGCCGCGGCGCCGGCGGGGGCGAGCCAAAACGATGCCAGCAGCAGCACTGTCGGCAGGCTGCGGCAGTCAGCGCGCATAGCGGTTTTTGACCCAGGCATCGAAGGTGCAGGCGGTGTCGGCGGCGAGCGCCGCCGCTGGTGGCATGCGGCCGCTGACGATGTCCATGTTGGCGGCGCTGGCGTGGGCGACGGCGTCTTCGTAGGTGTCAAAGTTGACCGAGGTGGGCGCCCCGAAGCGGTTGCCGGCCTTGGCGGAATGGCAGGGAGTGCAGGTGCTGAGCACCTGTTGTTGGACGGTGGCGAAAGTCACCGGCGCCGGGGCGACAGGACAGCTGCCGCCGGGGTCGAGCTTGGTGCCGCAGCCGAGGCCGCCTGGGGCCAGCAGCAGCAGCAGAGGGAGGGGGGTTACGCGATGCGCCATCTGGCCTAAGGTACTGCGTCGGCCAAAGGGGCGCAAAGCGCCGTGCGCTCTTACGGCAGGGCAGCCTGCGGCTGCTCGGCGGCGTCGAGGCGCTGCTGCAGGTGGGAGTGGCGCATGCCGTAGATGCCGTAGAAGAGCCCGCCGAGCAGCAGCCATCCCAGCAGGCGCTCCAGGGTCGGGCCCGTGGCGGTGGCGATGAGCACGGCGCAGATCAGCGCGGAGAACAGTGGCACGCCGCAGGCGCCGCCGGGGATGCGGAAGCGACGCGGCTGGGCGGGGGCGCGGACGCGCAGGATCATCACGCAGACGCTGACCAACAAGAAAATCGCCAGGGTGCCGGCGCTGGCGATCTCACCGAGAACGTCGATGGGAAACAGGCTGCCGAGCAGGGCGCACAGCGTGCCGGTAAGCAGGGTGGCGACATGCGGCGTGCCGTAGGTGGGATGCACCCGCCCCAGTGCCGCTGGCAGCAGGCCGTCGCGGCTCATCGCCATGAAAATGCGCGGCTGCGCCACCAGTGCCCCCAACAAGCAGGAGGACAGGCCCACCACCGCCCCCAGCGAGACGACGCTCTCCAGCCAGCCGATGCCGGTGACCCGCACGCCGCGCGCCAGCGAGTCGGCCACCGCCAGTTCTTGGTAGGGCAGCACCCCGGTCAAAACGATGGCCACGAGGATGTAGAAAAAAGTGCAGATGGCCACCGAGCAGAGGGTTCCCAAGGGAATGTCTCGCTGCGGGTTTTTCGCCTCCTGGGCGGTGGTGGTCACCGCGTCGAAGCCGATGAAGGAGAGGTAGACCATGGTGGCGCCCTGAAAGATCCCCGAGAGTCCGAAGTGGCCGAAGGTGCCGGTGTTGGGCGGCATAAAAGGCGTCAGGTTTTCGCGCCGCACATGCGGCAGGGCGAAGGCCAAAAACAAGAGGATGGTGGTGAATTTGGTCACCACCACCGCGCGGTTGAAGCGCGCCGACTTTTGCATCCCGGGGATCAGCACCGCGGTGATCAACATGACAAACAACGCTGCCGGCAAATTGAGCGTCGCGCCGGTGGCGACGAAGGCGCCCTGCGCCGCGTCGAATCGCAACGGCGCGTGGCACCAGGCCTCCGGCAGATGCACCCCCGTCGTGCTGGCCAAAAATGCAGTGAAGTAGCCCGACCAACCGGCCGCCACCAACCCCGCACTCACCACCCATTCTAAAATCAGCGTCCAGCCGATCATAAAGGCGATCCACTCGCCCATGGTGGCATAGGCGTAGGTGTAAGCGCTGCCGCTGACCGGCAGCATCGACGCCATTTCGGCGTAGCACAGCGCCGCCATGCTGGCGGCGACGCCGGCAATGGCGAAGGAGAAGACCACCGCCGGACCCGCACTCTGGGCCGCGGCGCGGCCGGTGACCACGAAGATCCCGGTGCCCAAAATCACCCCAACGCCGAGGGTGATGAGGTCCAGGGGGCCGAGGGTGCGCCGCAGGCCGCTCTGACCCTTGGACTCGGCGATCAGGCTGGCGATGGATTTGGTGCGGAAGAGCTGAGCCAAAAATGGATGCATGATCGTCGTTGGCTAACAGCCGCCGGCCATGGCTCGCAAGGGTCTGGATCGTGTCGGCCCACTCGTGCCACATCTGCTGCCATGTCTGCGTCCCCTCCTGCTACCCTTTTTGCTGGGGTCCATACCCTGCGCCTTTACGCCAGCGACTGGGCGGCGCGGCAGGCTTCGGCGTTGGCGCCATCGGGCTGCGCCTGCAGCAGCTTTGGCGACCTTTGGCGCAGTCTGGCCGCGGGCGCGCCCTGCCTGGGCCTGCCGCTGAACGAGCGCCTGCTTGCCTGTCGGGCGCTGCTCGGCGGCGGCGACTGGCGCCGCGTCCAGGCCTGCGACCGCGAGCTGCAGCAGCTGCGCCAGGCCGGCGTCCCCGGCGCCGGCCTGCGGGCGGCGCTGCAGCGCCTGCCACGGACGGAGGCGAGCGCCGCGGCGGCGCGGCTGCAGCCAGCCCTGGGTCTTTTGGAGGCCTACGAAGGGCAAGTTTTGGCGCGGGCGCCAGCCGGCG
>JBBSTS010000115.1:0-5344 GCA_038235675.1 Myxococcota bacterium
AGCAGCGATCTGCGCCAGTTGGTGGCCTACTGTCGCAAAGTGGGGCGCATGGAGATCGCGCGCATCCGGGCGCTGGACCTGTCGCGCTTTTTACAGGGCCTGTCGGCGGCCGGGCGACGCCCGGCGACGCAGGCTCGCGTACGGGTCAGCCTCCGGCAGCTCTTTTTGTACCTCCAGCGTCAGCGGCGCCTGGCCCAGAGCCCCGCCGCCGATCTGCCGGCGCCGCGCCAGGTGCGGCGGCTGCCGCGGGTGGTGCACGAGGGCGAGGCGCACCGCCTCATGCAGAGCGTGGCCGGGGACGCGCCGCGCCAGCTGCGTGACCGCGCCGCCCTCGAGCTGCTTTACGGCGCCGGCCTGCGGGTAAGTGAGCTGTGTGCACTGCGCCTCGAGCAGCTGCAGCTCAGCCGCAACCTCGTCCAGCCCACCGGCAAGGGAAACAAAGATCGTTTGGTGCCCTTGGGCCTGCCAGCGGCCGCGGCGCTGCGTGCCTACTTGGAGCATGCCCGCCCCCTGCTGCTCAAGGGTCAGACCAGCCGCACCGTGTTCATCGGCCACGGCGGCCGCCCCATTAGCCGCATGACCGTCTACAACATCGTGCGTCGCTGCGGTTTGGCCGCGGCGATTAAGACGCCGCTGTCGCCGCATCAGCTGCGCCACGCCTATGCCACCCACCTGGTGCGCGGCGGCGCCGATCTGCGCGCGGTCCAGCAGCTGCTCGGCCACACCAGCATCGCCACCACCGAGATCTACACCCACGTGGTGACCGACGAGCTCTACGCCGCCGTCCAGCGCCACCACCCGCTGGGACGCCAGGCGCCCGCGCCGCTCTGCGAGGCCGCGTCGTCGCAGGAGTAGGCCGGCGCAGAGGTTGCGTCTGGCTCTAAATGCGCTAAGGTCCGCTGCCGCAGGGGCAGGGTGGCGCGACGGGAGGCGACGGTGAAGCTTGGTGACGTGAGCATGCAGGCGTTGATGTGGGTGATCCCACTCATCCTGGCGCTTTGTGTGCACGAATATGCCCACGCGCTCGTCGCCTCGCGGCTCGGCGATCGTACTGCCGCCCTCGCCGGTAGGCTGAGCCTCAACCCCCTGGTCCACCTCGATCCCTTCGGCTCGCTGATGCTGCCGTTCATGCTGCTGCTGTTCAACGGTGCGCTGGGGCAGGGGATGGTGCCGCCTTTTTTTGCTTACGCCCGCCCCACGCCGGTGCAGGCCCGCAACTTTGTGCGCGGCATCAGCGTGCGGCGCGGCAGTTTCTACGTCGCCGCGGCCGGCCCCGCTGCCAACCTCCTCTTCGCGGCGCTGTGCGCGGCACTCTTTATCGCCCTGCTGCGCGGCCTGCCCGAGCGCGTCGGTCCGGCGGGGGCGCTGCTGCTGCTGCGGCTGGTGGAGATCAACCTCTGTATCGCCGGCTTCAACCTGCTGCCGCTGCGGCCGCTCGATGGTCTGACCATGCTCACCGCCGTGCTGCCGACGCGCGCCAGCCTGCGGCTGGAGGCCCTCAGTGCCCGCTTCGGCCTCTTGGGCATGTTGGCGGCGATGTTTTTCGCCGGGCCGCTGCTGCTCGAGCCGGTCAGCCGCCTCGACCACATGCTGCTGCAGCTGGCCCAGTGAGCGCCCTCGTCGCCTGTCCCGCCGTCCCCGTCGCCGAGCTTCCGGCAGCGGCGCTGCGCGAATACGTCCCTGGTCCGCAGAGCAAGCACCACCTTCACCAGGTCAAGCTGGAGGCTTTCGAGGGGCCACTCGACCTGTTGCTCTACCTGATCCGCCGCCACCACCTGGACATCTTCGACGTGCCCATCGCGCAGATCTGCTCTTTGTACGCCGACTGTTTGCAGGACGCCCAGCAGCTGCAGCGGCTGTCCATCGACGTCGCCGCGGACTTTTTGGGGATGGCCGCCGAGCTGGCGCAGATCAAATCCAAGACGCTGCTGCCGGTCGAGGAGGGCGTGCAGGCGGAGGACGAAGATGAGGGCGACCCGCGCCTGGAGCTGGTGCGGCGGCTGTTGGAATATCAAAAATTTCAGGAGGCGGCGGCCAGCTTGGGCGAGCGCCATCGCCTCGGGCGCGACGTTTTCGCCGCACCGGCCGCACCGGTCAGCCTGCCCTCGACGGCGCCGCGGCTGCGTCAGGCCAGCGTTTTTTCCCTCTACAAGGCATTCAACGGTGCCCTGCAGCGCCAGCAGCGCATCGAGCCGCATCGCGTGGTGGTCGAAGAGATGTCGGTGCAGAAGCGCATGGAGGGACTGGTCGAGCGTCTGCTCGTCCAGCCGCTGCTTGGCTTCGCCGCCCTGTTGGCGGCGGCGCCGCGGCGTCTGGACCTCATCGTCTGCTTTTTGGCGGTGCTCGAGCTGACGCGCATGAAGCTGCTGCGCCTGGTCGAGGACGACGAGGGACAGCTCTTGCTGCAGGCGCGTTTCGCCGATCGACGTGCTGCTGACGCGGTGCTGCAACAAAGCAGCGCCGATTTTCGCTGAGGAAAACGCTGCCATGACCCTCTGTGACGCCCCGCCCTCCGTCCAAGCTCTGACCCAGACGCTCGAGGCCCTGGTCTTTGCCGCCGCGGCGCCGGTCACCCGCGCACAGCTGCGCCAGGCGGTGCTGCGCGTCTACGGCGAGCCTGCGGACGCCACGCCGACGCCCCCCACCGCGGCGAACGATGCCGAGTCGCCTGCGGAGGCGTCGCCGACGCCGACGCCCCCCACACGCCAAATCGTCGGCGAGCGCTTCGAAGCGGCGCTGACACAGATGCAGGCGCGCTGGGTCGACCACGACGGCGGCTTCGTCCTCTTGGAGGTGGCCGAGGGCCTCGCCTTTCGTACCCACCCTCGCTACGGCGACGTGCTGCGGGCCCTGCGCCAAGAAAAGCCGCAGCGGCTCAGCCGCCCTGCCCTCGAGACCCTGGCGATCGTGGCTTACCGCCAGCCGGCGACCAAACCCGAGGTGGACGCCATCCGCGGCGTCGACAGCGGCGGCACCCTCAAGGTGTTGCTCGACCGCGAGCTGGTGCGCATCGTCGGCAAGCGCGAGGAGGCCGGGCGGCCGCTGTGCTACGGCACCACGAAGGAGTTTTTGAACCTGTTCTGTCTCCCCAGCCTGGGCGATCTGCCGTCGCTGCGCGACATGGTCGAGCTGCAGGACGAATCGTTGGCGACGATGAAAAAGGAGCTGGGGCAGAGCATCGAGGAGCTGGCGGCGCAGGCGGTGCCTCTGGCCTCGGCCGACGCCGAGCCGGCGATCGAGGCGCTGCACGAGGCGGTGCAGCGCCTGCAGCGCACCGAGAATGCCGCCCGCGACCAGCTCGCCGAGCAGGGGGTGGTGCTGGTCGACGCCCAGGCACAGGAGGCTGCCCGTCCTGACGACGCCGACGGCACAGACGCGTCGCTGAAGCGCCTGGCGGCCAAGCAGCGGCGCCGCAGCGCTTCTTGACAAGGGCGCTCTGCGGCCGCACAAGGACGCCACCATGGCAGCAGAGAGGCTTCAAAAGATTATCGCCCGCGCCGGCGTCGCCTCGCGGCGGGCGGCCGAGGCCTACATCGTCGAGGGGCGGGTGCGCGTTAACGGCCGCATCGTCCGCGTCCTCGGCAGCAGCGCCGATCCGCAGCGTGATCGCATCGAGCTGGATGGGCATGGCGTGCTGCAGCGCGAGCCGATGGTTTACTTGGCCCTCTACAAGCCGTCGCACGTGATGAGCACGGTGAGCGACCCAGAGGGTCGTCCCACCGTCCTGGAGATGCTGCAGCAGACCCGCCCGAGCGGCCCCTGCAGCGTCGAGACCAACATGCCGCGCGTGTATCCGGTGGGCCGCCTGGACTTCGATGCCCAAGGGATCATGCTGATGACCAACGACGGCGAGCTGACCCACGGCCTGCTGCACCCACGCCAGCGGGTGCCGCGCACCTACATGGTCAAGGTGCGAGGGGTCGTCGGCGCCAGGGCCCTGCTGCGCCTGCGCCAGGGCCTGCGCCTGCCGAACGAGGACGGCACCCTGAGCCGCCCGACGCTGCCGGCCGAGGCGCGGGTGGTTAAAACCAACCCCACCAACTCTTGGCTGGAGCTCACCCTGTTCGAGGGCCGCTACCACCAAGTCAAGCGCATGTGTTGGGCCGTCGGCCACAGCGTCAACGTGCTGATCCGCACCGACTTCGGCGGCATTGCGCTGGACGAAGCGCTGCCCCCGGGCGGCTGGCGCCAGCTGCGCGCCACCGAGGTCCAGCGCCTGCAGGGCTGGCGCCAGAGCAGCCGCAAGGCAAGCTGAAAACCCGAAAATTCGCCCGGACAGCGGCGACGGCGTAGGCTGGGAGTTATCCCATGGACCTGCTTGTCGCTCCGCCTCTGCCGCCCCCTGTCGGCCCGCCGCATGAGTCTCTGAGCATAGCCTGGCTTCTGCGGCTGCTGCAGGAGCAGGGCGTCCTGCACGCCGCCGATTTGCGCCGCGCCCGGCGCCACTTCGAAGGCGCCGGTTGTGTGGCGCAGGTGGAGGACCCCGTGCTGTGGCTGGCGCGGCTGGGGCTCATGGACGCGCGCCATAGACGGCCGCTGGACGAAGAGACGATCGTCATGGCCATGGCGCAGGCCACCGGCATTCCTTATCTGCGCATCGACCCGCTGCAGCTGGATCTGAGCTGGGTCGCCGGGGCCTTGTCGCGGCCTTTCGCCCTCCGTCACGTCGTGCTGCCGCTGAGCCAGACGCAGGCGGGGCTGCGGGTAGCAGTCTGCGACCCCTTCGCCGCCGAGGTGCTGCAAAACATCGAGCAGATGGCGCGGCTGCCAACGCTGCCGACGCTGGCTTGCCGCAGCAGCATCCTCCAAGTCCTGCGCCAGGCGCATGGATTGAAGGACAGCGTCGCCGCGGCGCTCGACGACCCGCGCCACGACCCGCTCTACAACGTCGAGCAGCTGGTGCGACTGGGGCAGGGGACGGGACTGGCGGCGGATGACGCGCCGGTGATCTCGGCGGTGGAGTTGCTGTTTGGCTACGCGTTCGACCAGCGCGCCTCGGACATTCACATCGAGCCGCGGCGCGAGAGCTCGCAGGTGCGGCTGCGCATCGACGGCATCTTGCACGACGTTCACCGTTTGCCACGCCGCGTCCACAGCGCGATTCTGTCGCGCATCAAGACCTTGGCGCGCCTGGACATCGCCGAGCGCCGTCGGCCCCAGGATGGCCGCATCAAGACCGTGCGGGCGCAGGGCGCGGTGGAGCTGCGGGTGTCGACGCTGCCCACCGCCTTCGGCGAGAAGGTGGTGCTGCGCATCTTCGACCCCTCGACGCGCCACTATGACCTCACGACCCTGGGTATGTCGGCGCCCGACTTGGCCACCTTCTCCGGCTGGGTGGCGCAGC
>JBBSTS010000116.1:0-5281 GCA_038235675.1 Myxococcota bacterium
CGAGGCGAGGCCGCCGCAGAAGGCGGCGAGGATCACCCCCGGCAGAGCGAGCGTCCCCTGATGGGCCAGAAAGCCGCCCGCCAAAAGGACGCTTTCGCCTTCGATGAAGGTGCCCAAGGCGACGGCCAAGTAGCCGTAGGTGGAGAGCAGGTGCTGCCAATCGGGCGTCGCCATCAGAGGCCTGCCGCCGCCGCGCGCGCGGCGGCCAAGTCCAGGGCGTTGTCGATCACCATCGCCACCGTCAGCGGCCCGACGCCGCCGGGGACCGGGGTGATGAAGGCGGCACGGCGTGCGGCGGCGGCGAAGTCGACGTCGCCGCACAGGCCATCCTCACGGCGATTGATGCCCACGTCGATGACGGTGGCACCCTCCTTGATCCAGTCGCCGGCGATAAGCTCTGGGCTGCCGGCGGCGACGACCAGCACGTCGGCTCGCCGTACGTGCGCCGCCAGGTCGCGGGTCTGCGCGTGGCAGAGGGTGACCGTCGCATCCTGCTGCAGCAGCAAGAGCGCGATGGGTCGCCCAACGATGGCGCTGCGCCCCACCACCACCGCGTGGCAGCCTTGCAACGGCCGGCCGGTGGCGCGCAGCAGGTGCAACACGGCGGGCGCCGTACAGGGCCGCGGGCCGGGGGTGCCGCTGTAGAGCGCCGCGACGCTGCGCGGGTGCAGGCCGTCGACGTCCTTGTCGGGGTCCATCCGCGCCAGCAGCGCGGCGGTGGGCAGCCCCGGCGGCAGCGGCAGCTGCAAAAGGGCAGCGTCGACGTACGCCGCGGCGGCAAGCGCTGCGAGGCGCTCGCCCACCTCGGCCGCACTGGCGCTCTGTGGCAGGTGGACGACCTCGGCCTGCATCCCGACGGCTTGGGCGCGGCGCATCTTGTAACGCACGTAGATCTGCGACGCGGCGTCGTCGCCGACGCGCACCACCACCAGCCCGGGCGGCCGGCCGAGGCGCTTGGTCAGGGCCAGGGCGCGTGCTTTCTGCGGCGCCAAGCGCTGCTCGGCCAGCGCCTTTCCGTCCAATACCGTTGCCTTGCCCATAAGTGGATTCACTTAACATTGGCGCCCAGGTATGCGAAGCGCTTTGTATGTCGCCTGAGCTTGCTGCGGTCTTCGCCACCTTTGCGCGCCAGCGTTGGGCAGAGCTGCGGGCCGACGAGCCGCTGACCCTCACCCACGAAGATGTCGAGCGCCTGCGCGGCGAGCAGGTGCCCATGTCGCTGCAGGAGATCGAAGAGATCTACCTGCCAATCTGCCGCCTGTTGAGCGTCTACGTCGAGGCCAACCGCCACATCCATCGCCTCAGCAACGCTTTTTTGCGCCAGGACGCCCCGCCGGTGCCCTTCGTCCTCGGCGTCTGCGGCTCGGTGGCGGTCGGCAAGAGCACCACCTCGCGGCTGCTGCAGGCGCTGCTGCGCCGCTGGCGCAGCCACCCCAAGGTGGCGTTGTTGACCACCGACGGCTTTTTGTATCCCAACGCCCAGCTGCAGGCGCGCGGCCTGCTGCACCGTAAGGGCTTTCCCGAGTCCTACGACCGGCGGGGGCTCTTGCGGGTGCTCAGCGCCATCAAGGCGGGGGCGCCGCAGGTGTCGGCGCCGATGTACTCGCACGAAGCCTATGACATCGTGCCGCAGGCGAAGCAGCACATCGAGCGCCCCGACATCCTTATCGTCGAGGGCGTCAACGTCCTGCAGGTCAACCGCGTCAAGGCGGGCAGCCCGAGCATCTTCGTCTCCGACTTCTTCGACTTCAGCATCTACGTCGACGCCGAGGAGGCAACCTTAAAGACCTGGTACATCGAGCGTTTCGGGCACTTTGCCGCACGCGCTAAAAATTCGCCGCAGGCATTTTTTTACCGCTTCAAAGATTTTTCCGCCGCAGCCCTGCAGGCCTACGCCGCCGACGTTTGGGACAGCATCAACGCCAAAAACTTACGCCGCAACATCCTCCCCTTTCGCCCCCGCGCTCGACTTATCCTCCAGAAAAGCCCTAACCATCAGGTGCGCAACGTCTTGTTGCGGCGCATCTGAAGCACGCAAGAAAAAGGATCCGCCATGCCGCCATCGACCTCGCTGCCCGACCTCGGCCAATTCGTTGACGTACAGGCGCTGCAGCCGGGCGGCTGCCTGCACGGCCGATACGGCGACGAGGAGGTGATCCTGGTGCGCGAGGGGGAGGTGGTGCATGCCCTCGGCGCTCACTGTCCCCACGCCGGCGCGCCACTGCACAAGGGGCGGATAGCTGGCGGCAAAGTGCTGTGTCCCTTTCATCATGCCGCCTTCGATCTGCAGACCGGCGAGGCGCTGACGCCGCCAGCGCTGAGCCCCCTGCCGACCTACACGGTCGAGCGCCAGGGACAGCGGGCCCGCCTGAAGGGGCGAAAACAGCCGACGCCCCCGGCGCCTTTGCACGGTGCGACGGTGCCCTCTTCGCTCACCATCGTCGGCGGCGGCGCGGCCGGCGACGCGGCCGCCGAGATGGCGCGGCGGCGCGGCTTTGCCGGCGACATCCATCTATTTTGTGCTGCCGAGCGGCCGCCCAAGGACCGCACGCAGCTTTCCAAGGGTTTTTTGCAGTCCGGCACCGAGCCGGACCGCCTGGCGCTGCACCCCGCATCCTACTGGCAAGAGCAGCGCATCGATTTGCGCCTCGGGCAGGCGGTGGTCAAAGTCGAGGCCAGCAAAAAGCAGATCTTGCTCCAGAACGGCGAGCGTCACGCCTACGACAAACTGCTGCTCGCGCCCGGCGGCGCGCCGCGCCGTCCGAGCCTGCCAGGGGCCGACAAGGCGCACGTGCTGCGTAGCCTGCAGGACTGCTTGGCACTGCAGCAGGCGTGTGTCGCCGCCGCCCGGGTGGTGGTGGTCGGCGGCGGCTTCGTGGGTTTGGAGGCGGCGGCGGCGCTGCGGCGGCGCGGCTGCGAAGTGAGCGTGGTGGCGCCCACCCCGCTGCCGCTGCAGAACGTTTTGGGCGAGGCGGCCGCGCGGGTGCTCTTCGACATGCACCGCGCCCAAGGGGTGAGCTTTCACATGGAGCAGCAGGTCACCGCCATCCTCAAAGATGGCGTGCAGCTGGACAGCGGCACCCACCTCGCCGCCGACGTGGTGCTGCTGGCTGTGGGGATCGAGCCGCGCCTCGAGCTGGCGCGCAGCGCCGGTTTGCGCCTGCACGATGGCGTCGTCGTGGACGCCAGGATGCGCAGCTCCCACCCGGACATCTACGCCGCCGGCGACGTGGCGCGCTTCTGCGCCGACTACAGCGGCGAATGGATGCGCATCGAGCACTGGGCGGTGGCCCAGCGCCAGGGACAGGTGGCCGCCCTGGCGATGATCGGCCAGCCGCAGCCATTCTGCGACGTGCCCTTTTTCTGGACGCGGCACTACGACACCTCTTTGGCGTACGTGGGCCACGCGGCAGGTTTCGACGCGGCCACCGTCTATGGTGACCTCACGGCCAAGGCTGGGGCGGTGGTCTACCGCAAAGGCGGCAAAATCTTGGCGGTGGCCACCCTCGGCTGGCAGGCACAGAGCCTCGCCTGCCACGATGCGTTGTCGCGTAAGGCTTTTGCGGCGGTCGAGGAGGTGTTGCGCGCCTAGCGCAAAACCGAATGGCGGCGGCCGTAGGCGGCGTAGACCAGCAGCCCCAAAGCCATCCAAACGAACAGGCGCGTCAGCGACTGCGCGGTGGCCGTCGCCATCAACCCCAACGAAATGCTGCTGGCGGCCAAGGGAATAAGGTAGGGCCCGCCGGCGACCCGAAAGCGGCGCGGCAGATCGGGGCGTTTGAGGCGCAGGATCATCACCGACAGGCTCACCAGGGTGAAGGCAAACAGGGTGCCAATGCTGGTGAGCTCGCCCAAAATTTCGATCGGCAGCAGGCCGCCGACCGCGGCACAGAACAGCCCACACAGCGCGGTGGTGACGTGGGGGGTAGCGAAGCGCGGGTGCAGCCGGGTGCCGAAGCGGAAGAACAGGCCGTCTTTGGCCATGGCGTAGATGATCCGTGGTTGGCTCATCAACGTCACCAAGGCGCCCGAGGTGAGCCCGGCGAGGGCGCCGATGTCGACCACCGCCTCCAACCAAGGCCGCCCCACCGCCTTGACGCCCAGGGCGATAGGGTGCGGCACGGAGAGCTGCGCGTAGGGCACCACGCCGCAGAGCACCAAGCTTACGGCCACGTACATGGCGGTGCAGAGCAGCAGCGACAGCAGCATGCCTATCGGCAGGTCGCGCTGCGGCCGCCGCGTCTCCTGGGCGACGGTGCTGATGGCGTCGAAGCCAACGTAGGCGAAAAACACCATGGTAGCGCCGCGAAACAGGCCGCTAAAACCGTAGTGGCCGAAGCTGCCGTCGTTGGGCGGCAGAAAAGGACGGTAGTTCTGCGGCTGCACGTAAAAGACGGCGAAGCCTAAAAATAACAGGATGGCCGCCAGCTTGACCCCGACGATGAGGGCGTTGAAGCGCGCCGAGGCCTGCACGCCGACGATCAAAATACAGGTGATGCCGGCGGCAAAGAGCACCGCCGGCACGTTGAGGTAGGCGCCGGTGGTGACGAAGGCGCCGGATACCTCGTCGTAGCGAATGGGGGCGTTGACCCAGGCGGGCGGCAGGTCGACGTCGAAGAGGCGCCGAACCAGGGCGACGGCATAGCCCGACCACCCTACGGTCACCGTCGCGGCGCCGACGAGATATTCCAAGATGAGGTCCCAGCCGATGAGAAAGGCGGCCAGCTCGCCCATCGTCGCGTAGGCGTAGGTGTACGCACTGCCGCTCACCGGGATCATCGACGCCATCTCGGCGTAGCACAGCCCCGCGAGGGCGGCGGCTACGCCGGCGATGACGAAAGAAATCGAGATGGCCGGCCCGGCGTTGGCGGCGGCAGCGCGACCGGTCAAAACGAAAATGCCGGTGCCCATCACGACGCCCACCCCCAACAGCACCACGTCGAAAACGCTGAGGGTGCGGCGCAGGCCGGAGCTGTCTGCCTCGGCGAGGATGTGATCGACGGATTTGGTACGAAAAAGCGACGTCAATGCCATGATCGGCCGCAGTTATCATCGCCAACGGCGGCTTAGCAAGGCTGACAGCCGGTGCCACAGAGGATAGACTCTCTTGATTATGCCCCACGCTGCGCGCCCCTCCTACGCCCTATGTCCCGCCGCGCTGCTGCTGCTGCGCGGCCCCGACGCCCTCGACTTCGCCCACCGCCTCAGCAGCGGCCAGCTCAAGCCGTTGGTCGCAGCCGAGCCGCGCCAAACGCTCTGTTGTGGCCGCGACGGCAAGCTC
>JBBSTS010000117.1:0-5268 GCA_038235675.1 Myxococcota bacterium
GATGCGCTGGGGGGAGGGCGGCAGCTGCCGCCACGACGCCATCCTGCGCTACTTCGGCGACGAGAACGAGACCCTCGCCGGCTGTGGGCAGTGCGACGTCTGCATCGCCCTGGCCGAGGGCGGCGCTCAGGTCGACCCCGAGGAGGTCTCGCTGCTGGTGCGCAAGGCGCTCAGCGGCGTCGCGCGGGTGCACAACGCCTTTGGCCTGCACGCCGCCGTCCTGCTGCTGCGCGGCGAGTCCGATCCACGCCTGCAGCGCCGCGGGCTCGACCAGACCAAGACCTTCGGCATCCTCAAAGAGCGCCCCAAAGCCTGGGTGCTCTCCCTATTGCGTCGATGCGTCACCGCCGGTTGGGTGGACCTGACCCGCGGCGACCTGCCGCTGGCGGTGCTCACCGAGCGCGGCCAGGCGGTCATGCAGGCCCGCCTGCCGGCGCGCCTGATGCTGCCCAGCGACCGGCCGGAGCCCAGCGGCGCCGAAGGCGGCGATCGCGCCCGGCGCGGCCGCGGCAGCCGCGGGCAGGCGGCGCCCGGCGAGGCGCTCGACGGCGTCGCCGCCGAGGTCTTCGAGGCGCTGCGCAAACACCGCATGGTCCTGGCCCGCGCCCAGGAGGTGCCGCCCTACGTCATCGCCAGTGACCGCAGCCTGCGCGATCTGGCCCACCTGCGGCCACGCAACATGCAGGAGCTGGGGCTGGCGCACGGCATCGGACCGGCCAAGGCCGAGCGCTACGGCGCCGGCCTGCTGCAGGTGATCGCCGCGGCAAGCAGCGCGGCCTAGCCAAAGCACGGCTGGGGCGGCGTTAGCGCGCCGCCATGAACATCGCCACGGTGGCCACCGACAGGCCCGCGCCGCACAGCCAGGTGGTGGCGTTGGCGCGCGCCGGGCGGCCGGCCTGCTGGCCCAAGAAGCTGTGGTGGTAGCCGTAGGCGACGTAGACCAGCAAACCCAGCGCCAGCCAGCCGAAGAAGCGCCACCACGAGGTAGGCGGCAGGTAAAACATCAGAAAGAGGCAGGAGCAGCCGCCCAACAGGGGCAGCAGGTAGGGGCCGAAGGGCACCCGATAGGGACGCGGCCGCGCCGGCGCGCTGGCGCGCAGCAGGGGGATGGCCAGACAGACCAGGGCAAAGGCGAAGAGGGTGCCGATGTTGGTCAGGTCGATGAGCTCCTCGATGCCGACGAAGGTCGAGGCGATGGCCACCAGGGCGCCGGTCATCACGGTGGTGACGTGGGGGGTGCGGTAAACCGGGTGGATGCGCGCGAAAATGGGCGGCAGCAGGCCGTCGCGGGCCATGCTGTAGAAGATCCGCGGCTGTCCCAGCTGGTAAACCAGCAGGGTTACCGTCTGCGCCACCGCGGCGCCCAGGGCCACCACCGTGGTGATCCATTGTGCCTTGGGCGCCACGACGCTCAGTGCCAGGGTCAGCGGCTCACCCTGCACCTCCAACAGGCGCGCCTGCATCTCGGACTGCGGCACGACGCCGGTGAAGACCCCCGCCACCAAGACATAGAGCAGGGTGCAGACGCCCAAGGAGGCAAAGATGGCGATGGGCATCGTCCGGCCTGGGTTGTGCGTCTCCTCGGCCACCGTCGACACCGTGTCGAAGCCGATGTAGGCGAAGAAGACGATGGCGGCGCCGGTGAGGGTGCCGGTGAAGCCGTTGGGAAAGAAAGGCTGCCAGTTTTGCACCATCGTTTCCATCGGCACGTAGCTCGCCGCGGCACCGACGAAGGTCAGCAGCACCAACACCTTGACCACCACCATGATGCTGTTGAAGCGCGCCGACTCGCGGATCCCGTAGACCAGCAGGACGGTGAGCGCCGCAGTGACGCTGAAGGCTAGAAGGTTGAGGACGATGGGAATGCCAAATAAATGCGGTGCCGCCTCGATGAGGCCGGGGACCGCCTTGGCGCTGCGGTAGTCGATCGCCAAGTAGAGCGGCACGTGAATGCCGATGCCGGATAAAAAGACGCGGAAATAGTTGGCCCAGCTCACCGCCACCGCGACGTTGCTGATGGCGTACTCCAGCATCAGGTCCCAGCCGATCACCCAGGCAATCAGCTCGCCCAAAGCGGCGTAGGTGTAGGTGTAGGCCGACCCCGACACCGGCACCATGGCCGCCAGCTCGGCGTAGCACATGGCGGTGAAGCCACAGGCAACGGCGGTGATGCAGAAGGACAGCATCAGCGAGGGGCCGGCGCCCACTCGCAGTGCGTCACCGGCGGCGGCAGTGCCAATGGTGGTGAAGATCCCGGCGCCGATCACTGCGCCGATCCCCAACAGGGCCACCTCGAAGGCGCCCAGCGATTTGCGCAACGACGGCCCCGCATTGCTCGTGGCAACGCAGGCCTCGACGCTCTTACGCAGCCACAGTGTCCCGCCCATCGTTGGGCATATGGTCCGCCGTGGGGCCATCACGCAAGCATGGGCAGCGCTTTTTTTGCCCTTTGACAGCCTGCAGGCGCGCCCTTATCTCAACCGCCATGAACAAGGTGCCCAAAAACCGTGTGCGCATCGTGCGCGACCAGAAGCCCCGCGCCGAGGGTGCCTACGTCCTGTACTGGATGATCGCCAGCCGCCGCACCTGCCACAACTTCAGCCTCGACCACGCCATCGCCTGGGCCCAGGCGCTGGGCAAGCCGCTGTTGGTGTTCGAGCCCTTGCGCTGTGACTACCGCTGGGCCAGCGACCGTATGCACCGCTTCGTCCTGCAAGGGATGGCCGACAACGCCGCCGCCCTCGCCGAGACGCCGGTGGCCTACTATCCCTACGTCGAGCCCAGCGTCGGCGCCAGCAAAGGGCTGCTGCGTGCCCTGGCCGAGCAAGCCTGCTTGGTGGTCAGCGACGACTACCCCTGCTTTTTTCTGCCCTCCATGCTCGCCAAGGTGCAGCAAAACCTGCCGGCACGCCTGGAGTTGGTCGACGGCAACGGCCTGCTGCCCATGCACGTGCCGACCCAAAGCTTCCCCACCGCCTATGCGTTTCGCCGTTACCTGCAAAAGGAGCTGCCCCACCACCTGACGTGGGTGCCCCACGCCCAGCCGCTGCGCGGCGTCGCCGGCCTGCTGCGCGCCGAGGTGCCCGCCGAGGTGCGCAAGCGTTGGCCGGCTGCCAGCGCGCGGCTGCTGGAGGCGGGGCGCGCCGCCCTCGCCGAGCTGCCCATCGACCATGCGGTCGGCGCCGCCGCCTTCGAGGGCGGCAGCCGCGCCGGCAGCGCCTGTGCCAAGCAGTTCGTCGAGCGGCTGCTGGACGACTACATCGACGGCCGCAACCACCCCGACATCGCCAGCGCCAGCGGCGCCTCGCCCTATCTGCATTTTGGCCACCTGGGGGTGCACGAAATGTTCGCCCGCCTGATCGAACGCGAGAATTGGAACATCACCGAGTTGAGCGGCAGCACCGCCGGGCGGCGCGAAGGTTTTTGGGGCATGGGCGCCGCCGCCGAAGCCTTTTTGGACGAGCTGATCACCTGGCGAGAGATAGGCTTCAACATGTGCGTCCAGCACCCCGAAACCTACGACACGTATGCGTCGCTGCCAGGCTGGGCGCAAAAGACACTAGCGGAGCACGCCGGCGACGCGCGCCAATATACCTACAGCGCCGCCGAGTTCGAGCGCGCCGAGACCCACGACCCGGTGTGGAACGCTGCCCAGCGCCAAATCGTCCGCGATGGCCGGCTGCACAATTACATGCGCATGCTCTGGGGCAAGCAGGTGCTCAACTGGTCGACGTCGCCGCAGGAGGCGGTGCAAACCCTCATCCACCTCAACAACAAATACGGCGTCGACGGCCGTGATCCCAACTCGTACTCGGGGATCTTTTGGGTGTTTGGCCGCTTCGATCGGCCGTGGCCCGAGCGCGCCGTCTTCGGCAAAATTCGCTGCATGACCTCCGACAGCACCAAACGCAAACTGAAGCTCAAACAGTACCTGGCGACGTATGGCGCGGCGGAATAAAGAAGATCCCTTTCCCGACTGGTGCGGCCCCAGTGCCGCCGCCTGTCGCAAGGTGACCGACCGCTTGGCGCAGCTGCACGGCATGCCTCAGCGCCCCAAGTTGCAGAAAACAAACCCCGAGACCGCCAACTGCGGCGGTGTCGCCACCATCCTCGACGGTTTGGTGCGCACCATCCTGTCGCAAAATACCACTCAGAAAAATTCTACCCGGGCGATGGAAGGATTTATGGCCCGCTTCGGCGGCAACTACCGCGCGGTAATTGCCGCCGCCAACGACGACGTGGCCGACAGCATCCGCTGCGGCGGTCTGGCCAACGTCAAAGCATCGCGCATCAAGCACATCGTCGCCAGCCTCGCGGCGCAGGGCGATGCCATTTCCTTGGAGCACCTGCGGACCCTGCCGGATGCGGAGATCAAAGCGGCTTTGATGGCCTATCCCGGGGTGGGCCCCAAGACCGCCAGCTGCGTGCTGCTTTTCTCATGTGGCCGTGAGAGCTTTGCGGTCGACACGCACGTGTTGCGGATCAGCAAGCAGCTCGGCTGGATCCCGCCGCAGGCCAGCCGCGAGCAGGCGCACGCGCACCTCGACGCGCGCGTCCCCAAACTGCTGCACTATCCTCTGCACGTCCTGTTGGTGCGCCACGGCAAGTCTTGCTACGCCTGTGCCGCCAACGGCCGGCCGCAGCGGCCGCCGCTGGGTCCTTGCCCGCTGTGATCTGTAGCGAGGCTACCCTTAGGCTGCCGCAGGCGCGTCGCCGATTTTGAGCTGGGCGGCGAGGCGCAGGCCGCGGCCCATTTCAGGGGCGTTGGCATCGCGCAGCTGCGCGTCGTGGGCGAAGCTCAGCGCGCCAGCCTCATAAGCGAGGCTCACGCCCTCGTTGTGCAGTGTCTGGCCCTGATTTAGTGCGATGCTGCCGCCGGCGGGGATCCGTAGGCGGGCGCCGTCGCTCGTTTCGGGCTCGAGAATGCGCAGCAGTGGCAGGTCGGGGTGGTCGGCCGCATGGTTGAGCGCCGCGCCCAGGGCCTGGTCGGCCGCCTGGGCCGCCTTGGCCGCCTGGGCGATCTGTGGCAGCTTCACCTCGAAGCGGTGCAAGAAGAGCACCGGCATGCCGAGCAGGGAGAGGCGGTAGTGGACGAAAGCCGACTTCTTGTCGGGAGCCAGGCTGATCCGCTGCAGCTGGCCGCGCAGCTGGCGGGCGATGAAGCCTTCGAAGGCCGCCAGCCCGAGGGCATTCGGCAGGCCCAGGCCGAGGTTCTCCAATCGCGCCACCAGCGGCTTGTCGAGGGTGATGGCCATCGTCTGCGGCTGC
>JBBSTS010000118.1:0-5210 GCA_038235675.1 Myxococcota bacterium
TCCGCACGTCTTCGGCGACGCCGCGGCCCTCGATGCCAAGGATGCTTTGCGGCAGTGGGAAGCCGAGAAGGTGCGCGAGCGTCAGGCCGCGGGCCCGAAGGCCGCAAAGGCCGGCCGCTTCGCCGGCGTCCCGCGCGCCCTGCCGGGCCTGCTGCGCGCCGCCCGCGTCTCCGAAAAGGCCGCTGCGGCGGGCTTCGACTGGCCGGACGCGGCCGCCTGCGAGGCGCAGTTTCACGCCGAGTGGCAGGAATTCGTTGCCGCTCGCGCCCAGGGCGGCCGAGCGGCCATGGCCGACGAGATGGGCGACGTGCTGATGAGCCTGGCCAACCTCTGCCGCCACCTGAAGCTGGATCCCGAGGCGTGCATCGGCCTGTCGGTACAGAAGCTGCAGCGCCGCTTCGGCCACATCGAGCAGGCGGTTGGCAGCGCCGAGCTGGGGCAGCTGACGCCCGCGCAGTGGCAGGCTCGCTGGGAAGAGGCCAAAGCGCAGGAGCCCCCCATCCGCGATTGACAGGCTGAGTCGGCGCTGGTAGTGCCGCCTGCGTTGACCCCTTACCAAAGGTAGCCCGTGGCCTCCCACAAATCCGCTGCAAAGCGCGCCCGTCAGACCATCGTTCGCACCGCCCGCAACACCAGCCTGCGCAGCTGCGTGCGCACGGCCGTCAAAGCCTTCGTTGCCGCCATCGCGGCCGCCGAAGGCGAAAAGATTGACGCCACCTTCGCGCACGCCTCGCGCCAGATCCGCAAGGCGGCGAGCAAAAACGTCCTGCATAAAAGCGCCGCCAGCCGCCACGTCTCGCGTTTGGCCAAGGCGCGTCACAAAGCACAGGCCGTCAGCGCCTAACTGGCGATCATGCGGCGGCGCGTCGATGCGCCGCCGCTGGGCATCCCAGGCTGCCGCCCTATTTAGGCGTCTGGGCGTTCGTCCCCCTCGGTGGCCAACAAGCCTAAGTTTTCTAGGCGATAACGCACCCGCGCCCGTTGACGCTTTTTATAGAGCGAGTGGGAGCTGTCGCCGCGCTCATTGATCCGCGCCGCTTCGGCATCGACCAGCTGGATCTCCGTCTGCACGAAGCCAATCGCCGGCGCCGCGCCGGCGGCGACGTCGTCGATGCGCAGCGGAATGTCGGCGACGAAATTGATGCAGCGGTAGGTGTCGGCCGAAAATTCGTTCTCCGGCGGCCGCACCACCGGCAACGAGGTGGCCATGCCCTGCCACTCGGCGAAAAAATTTTGCGGTGCGCGGTCGAAGGCCGCCGCCAAATCGTCGGGGCCGAGCAGGTTGTTGCGGCTCTGCTCGGGCATCACGTAGGTGAAGGGCACCAGGTGGCGAAGCAGGTACATCAGCGTCAGCGCCAGCTCGCGGCGGCTGCCGACGACGATGCGAAAGCGCAGCTTGTCGAAGATGTGGGTGGCGAGATTGTTGCGCTTGGCCAACAGCTTGCTGATCAGCGAGGTGCGGCCCTTTTTGCCGGCGGCAAACTCGTTGACCCTGATCCCCGCAGCGCGCATTTTGTCGATGACGCCGAAGACGCGGTTGGTGAGGCGGTCAAACAGCTGCGCCTCGGAGATCGCGGTGTTGAACAACAGCTCGCGGCCGCTGAGGTGATGCATGATGTGCATGACCTTGAGCGTCATGCAGGCGAAGCGCTGCTCGGGGCCCATCTGCGGCGAGCCAGCCGCCAAAAAGACGCTGTGGATCTCCTGCGGCTGCTCGATGCGCAGCGGCAGGCGATAGCGGTGCACGTCGGTGAGGTACACCACCGCCTCGTGATGCAGCTCGCGCAGGCGCAGGATGTCTAACGGATTGTCCGTATCGAAGGTGCACAGGCGTAAAAAAGCTTCGACGGCAGTGCGGTCGCCAAAGAACGTGCGCGACATGTCGACCACCGATTCGCCGTACAGCACCATACGCAGGGCCGCGAAATCGGCCGGCGTCGCCTGCAAAGGTCCGTCTTGACTCACCCGAGCTCTCTACCCCATCCCTCGCCAGGCCACAATCAGGGCGCAAAAACCTAGCCGGGGCTCAAGAGCGTGCGGCTCATCTGCTCTAGAAATCCGAGGGTGGGCCGCGGGCAGAGCCGCTCCAGCTCGTTGTTCACCTCGCCGAAAAGGCGCGCGGCGTTGTGCATCAGCGTCGGCAGCTGGCGCGCGGCACCTGCGCTGCCCGGCTTGGCTTCGACCGCGCTGCGCAGCCGCTGCAGGCGCAGCTTCAGGCTGCCGGCTTGCTTGCTCTGCAGGGCGCTCAGCTCGCTGAGCAACTCGCGCAAGAAAGCCAAGAGGCGCAACGAGCGCTGCGGCGCATCGCCCTCCAAATCGACCAGCATCGCCTGGATCCCTTCCGCCAGCTCGGCCTGGCTGTCGCAGAGGACGACGTCGTCGCTGAGGCTCTGCAGGCCGTGGCGCAGCATGCGGTCGGCGCGCAGCAAGCAGGCGAGCTCCAGACGCGCCTCGCCGCTGAGCGCATCGCCCTTGGGCTTCGGGTCCGCGACTGGCAGCTGGCTCAGCTGCGCCACCAGGCGCGTGTCCACCGCCGCCAAGGCACGCTGCAACAGGGCCGCGGTCGCCCGCCGCGAGGGCGCATTGCGCACGGCGTAGGGCGCCGTCGCAGCAGCGAATGGCGCGCCCAAGCCAGGCGGCGCCAGCATGCTGGAAGACGGGCCGGGCGAGCCACGCCAGGGCTGCGGCTCGAGGCCGACGGGAGCAAGAGGATCGACCATCGCAGGGACGTACACGCCGGCGCCGCCGTGGGGCTGCTTTTGCACTGGCCTCTGCGCACCAAGGCACAAACTTGTCGCCGGCGAAAAAGTGGGCAGACTTGTGAGGGAAGTGGAGTCTGCATGTCCGTCACCGTCCGCCGCCCGCCATCCGGCCCCAGCCATGCTGGGGACGCGCCCGCACCGAAGGCCCGCGGACCCGCGGCAAGCCAAGTCCAAAAATCGACCTCCGCCGCCGGCAACCTGGCGCTGACCGACGCACTGGAGACCCCCAAGGCGAGCAATGCGGCCGGCGTCGATCGCCGGGCGCCATCCGAGCGGGCGCAGCGGCGGACGCTGCTGGGCCGCGAAAGCAGCGCCGGCGGCGCCATCACCCTTCCCTTTCCCGAATGATCTAGAGGCCATCTCAGAAATCCGGACCGAGCCAGGGTGCCTAGCTGGGGTCATCGGCCTTAGATAGGGGCTCTGGCGCTGCGGAGGGTGATTGAGATGGCCTTCAAGTATTTAGGGGCTGCCGAGCGCCTGCGTGGCGGCTTACGCCATCATTCCCATCGCCCTCTCGCTTCACGACGTTTTCCCTCAGAGGTCATCGCCCCCAACAGCCAGCGACAGCCCGCCGCTCTGGCTCATGAAGTGAGACCTGCCTCAGTCCCCGATGCGCTGGCTTCGCCTTTACGCTTGCTCTAGACTCCACGGCATGTTGCGGATCTGGTTGCCCCTGTTGGCTTTAATGCTTGCTTGCGGCTCGGCGCCGCAGGTGGAAACGCTCACTGTCGACCCCGGCGCCCATCAGTGGCGGTTTTTGAGCCCCGGCTATCGGATCAGCCTGGCGCCCGTCGTCGCCGACCTCACGGCCCCGGCAGACGGGGCCAGCAGCCTGCGCGTCGTCGCCACGGTGACCGATGCCGGCAACCGACCGCTCACCGGTGCCCCCGTCGTCTTCAGCGCGCCGGGAGAGGCCAACATCAGCCTGGCGCCAGCCTCGGTGACCACCAACTGCCAGGGAAAAGCCTATGCGTCGGTGTCCGCGACCGTCCCCGGACTGCACCGAGTCACCGCCACCCGCAGCGCCACGGCCGCCTCCACGGGCCTTTCTTTCACCTACCCGGGGCCCTTTTTGGCGCCACGCACCTGGTCGCCTACCGGGCAAACCTCGCAGTTTATCGGCATCGCCGACTTCGACGGCGACGGCAGCCTCGACGTGGTGGTGCCAAGTTACTCGGATAGCGTGGTCAACGTCTTGCTCAGCAACGGCAACGGCAGCTGGACTCCCCGCACCAAGCTGGCCATAGACACTGCCCTCGGCGTCACGACCTGCGACCTGAACAACGACGGGATCCCGGACCTGGCCGTGTCGAGCTTCGGCGGTGGCGTCATCGTCTCGCTCGGACGGGGCGACGGTCGATTCAATCCCGGGGTCAGGCTCACGGCCAACGCCACTGCCTACGAGCTGGTGTGTGCCGATTTCGACAAAGACGGCAACAACGACTTGGCCGTTGTCCATCAAACGTCGGCAACGGTCCTGACCTATGCTGGGTACGGCAATGGCAGTTTTCAGAACAGCAACAGCTACGTCGTGCCCACTGGCTCCCAAAACTTGATGGCCGGCGACATCAACGGCGATGGTTTCGTCGACCTCCTGGCTTCGCAAACCGCAGGCAACACGGTAACCACCCTTTTCAACAACGGCTTGGGTGGCTTTCCCAGCAGCGCCAACGTGATTGTAGGCAACGCGCCGAAACACGGCTCCCTCGTAGATCTGAATGGAGACGGTGCCCTGGACCTGATCATGTCGCTAGGTGGCAATGCCAATTTTTCTGTTTTACTCAACAGCGGCACCGGTACTTTTTCGTTGACCAAGTCGGTGGCAACAACAGATCCCTCGTACTACCTAAGCGTCGCAGACCTCAACGGCGACGGCAAGGCCGACGTCGTCGTCACCTCGAATGCGGGATTTTCCTTTCATTCCGGCAACGGCAACGGCAATTTTTCGGGGCCCACAAATTATCCAATTGCTTCTAATATCTGGGCTGTCTCCCTTCTCGACCTCAACGGTGACGGCGCGTTGGATGTCGTTGCCAGTAGTGACAATGGAAGTTTTGGTAGCTTTCTCAATAACGGCGCCGGCACCTTCACCGCAATACCCCATCTTGCCAGCAGCGGGGGCCGTCCTTACCGCCTTGCGCTAGGGAAATACTCCGCCGACAGCGCCCCACTGCTGGCCTATGGCGACAATTCCTCGAATTGGCTCGAAGTAAGGCAACTCTTGGGCAACGCAGCCTTTGGCAGCGCCAACTTGGTGACGACGGGGATCACCGCACCCCAGGGCGTCGCGGTGGCCGACTTCGACAAGGACAACCGCGCCGACGTCGCAGTGCTGTTTGCCGGAAGCAGCAACAACGTCGCCATTTTTCGTGGCAACGGCAACGGTACCCTGCAGTCCCCCCTTTACACCAGCAGCGGCAACACGCCGGCGAACTTGGCTGTGGGCGA
>JBBSTS010000119.1:0-5155 GCA_038235675.1 Myxococcota bacterium
CCAAGGACGGCGTGCACGTCGGGACCGAGGGCTTCGCTGCACGAGTCGACGTACCGGACGCTCCCAAGGTCGCCGACTTGCACAACGAGTACGTCGACCTCGGCGGCCGCTTCTACGTCTGCCCGGTGTGTGTGAAGACTCGCGGGCTCCAGGACGCCGCCTTGGTGAGCACTGCTGAGGTGAAGGGCGCGCCCGCGGTGTACGAGTTCGCTGAAGGCGGCGCCCTCACCTTCAACTTGCTCGTGGGAGTGCTCTGCGGCCTGAGCATCAACTTCCTCCAGCTCTGCCTGCGCGCCCTGCGCTTCGAGGTTTCGGTGGCGCAACACCCCAAGGGCTGGCAGGTGGACATGCACGGCGTCGCCTCCTTCATCCGCATCCCCCGGTTGCACGCCGCGCTGGCGCAGATCCCCCCCGGGCAGACGGTGCGCCTGGATGACCGGCTGAGCTACACCGACGATGCCGCCGCCGCCGCCCTCGCCGGCTGGAAGGCTGGCTATCGGCGCGACGGCGGGCAGGTACAGCAGCTTTAGAGGTTGAATCGGCCCCCGCTTGCGGGCAAGCTGACCGCCCATGCCGCGCCCCTTCGTCACCCCATCAGGTAAAACTTGCGCCTCCTGCGTGGCTTTTTTGCGCCGCGGCGAAGACGACGCGGGGCCCCGCGGTCGATGTGGACGGCGGCCTGAGCTGGGAGAGTTTTCGCACGCGCTGCCGGCTTGCTCACGCTACGTCAGTCGTCAGGCGGCCGTCGCCGGCCGTCTGGCCGAGGTGAGGGGGGCGCCGCCGCCGCGGCCGAAGGTCCTGCCCCCTGCGCCCCTGACGCGCCGCCCTATGAGGCGCAATGACGGTGTTGCGCTCGCCGACCCCCAAACAGGAGAAGAGATGGAACTCGAAGCATTGCGTGAGCTGTTGCGAGAGGAGCTGCAGGGAGCAGGGTTGGGCGAGGCGGTACCTCTGGGCCGGCGCTGGCAGGGCGGCACCCTGGTGCTGCGTCCCGCCGACCCTGCTCTGCAGGCCAAAGAGATCCCCATCGACAGCTTTTTTCGTAAGGTCGTCAGTCTCCGCGACCGCCTGCGGGTGATCGAGCAGAAGGTCAACGCGCAGGCAGAGCTGGGGGACGTCGTCAAGCTGGAGGTCCAACAGGCCATCACCCGCGCCTATGGCTCGCTTACCTCCTTCAACGTGCTCTTTGCCGACTCTGGCGACCATTTCGTGGGCAGCGGCGGCGCCCAGGGCTAATTCTGGCACGAGGTTGGCAGGGCGGCCCCACCTATTCAAATATTTCTGAGGATGGTATGGTGAGAATCGTAGGGAGCAGTACATGATAGCCTCGATTTCTCGCTTTACTCATATGTTTACGACTTCGCGGCAGCAGTCTCCTGCTAAAGTGCCTCGCGTGCCCTTGGCTACGCGTCCCCGGCCGCCGTCGCACCCGCGTCCGAC
This sequence comes from Myxococcota bacterium, assembly GCA_038235675.1. Classification (GTDB taxonomy): domain Bacteria; phylum Myxococcota; class XYA12-FULL-58-9; order XYA12-FULL-58-9; family JBBSTS01; genus JBBSTS01. The sequence continues at coordinate 1,441 of JBBSTS010000119.1, forward strand.
GCCGACTCTGCCGCCGCATCGCACCCATCGCATTGCCGCAGAGCAAACCCACCTACCTTGGTATCAGAGCTCCGAGGGGCAGTTGTTGGTCAGCGTCGGCGTTGGTGTCGGCCTGGGGCTCTGTTTCATCTTCTTGCCGGCGCTTTTGTCGGGGGCTGCGGTGGCTTTGTTGCTGGGAGCGAAGGTGCTGCAGGAGGCCACCCGCTCTGAGATGCCGTTGTTGCCTCCCATGGCGGTCGAGCCTTGCACCCCTGACGCCGCCGTTGACGCCTCGATCGACGCCGGCCCTGGCGCCGGCAGCTACCTCGAAGAAATGCGCCGATCCACCACCTTCGCCACCCAGCTCGAAGCGCAGGCGTTGAGCATGGTTTACCGGTGCCAGTTCGTTTTTTGGACGCGCCGCGAGGATGGCGCGCTGAGGTACGTCGACAAAACCAACTCGCCCGACGGCCAGCCGGTGCTGCACATCCTCAACATCGACAGCGTGCACTTTCGCCCGTTGGTCAACCTGCAGGGCTGGGACGGCCGCGCCGGCTCCGACGCCCAAGTCAGTGGCGACGACGTCGAGGTGGGCGGGGACGGCAACTGCCTGTTCTACTCCGTCGCCTATCTTTTGGACCCGTCCCGGCGCCGTCCGACGTACAAAGCAGCGCAGGCGCTGCGCCACCAGGCCTGCGAGCGGCTGGCGCAGCCCGACATGGCGCATGTGCTCGAGGATCTGAATTTTTTGGCAGCCAACGCGCCTTCCGCGGGCTACCGCTCAGACTGAGCCGGACGCTTGACTGCCTGGTCGTGCCATGGCGAGGTGGACTCCTTTAAAGGGGGACGCAGTGGCACAGGCGCAGAACAAGGGACGCGAAGGTTGGGTGCAAGTACGGGGTGCGCGGCAAAACAACCTCAAAGACGTCAGCCTTGATATACCGCGTCAGTCGCTGGTGGTCTTCACCGGTGTCTCGGGCTCGGGCAAGTCGTCGCTGGCCTTCGGCACCCTCTATGCCGAGGCACAGCGACGCTACCTCGAGTCGGTCTCACCCTATGCTCGACGCCTTTTTCACCAGTTGCCGTCCCCCGATGTCGATGCCATCGATGGTCTGCCGCCGGCGGTGGCGCTGCAGCAGCAGCGCGGCACCCCCAGCACACGCTCCTCGGTTGGCAGTGTCACCACCCTCGCCAACCTGCTGCGCATGCTCTTTTCGCGCGCCGGCGACTACCCGCCGGGACAGGCGATCGTCTACGCCGACGGCTTCTCGCCCCACACGCCGGCTGGGGCCTGCCCCCGCTGTCAGGGCCTCGGCGAGGTACACGAGGTCACCGAAGCGTCGATGGTGCCCGACCCCTCGCTGAGCATCCGCGAGCGGGCGGTGGCGGCTTGGCCTCTAGCCTGGGGGGGACAGAATTTGCGCGACATCCTCACCACCCTGGGACACTCGGTCGATACGCCCTGGCGCGCCCTGGACCCGAAGGTGCGCAAGTGGATCCTGTTCACCGACGAGCAGCCCTGTGTGCCGGTCTTCCCCGGCTTCAGCGTCGCCCAGGCGCGCCGGGCACAGCGCCAAAAGCAGGAGCCCAGCTACATGGGCACCTTTTCAAGTGCTCGGCGCTACGTTTTGCATACCTATGCGTCGACGCAGAGCGCCCGCAACAAGGCCCGCGCCCGCAGTTTCTTGCGCAGCCATCCCTGCCGCGGCTGCGGCGGCAAGCGCCTGGGTCCGGCGGCGCTGAGCGTCCGCTTCGCCGGCCGCGACATTGCCCAGATGCAGCAGAGCAGCATCGCGCAGCTGCAGGAGATCTTTGCCCCCTTTGCGCGCAACTTGCCGGCGACGGCCAGCGCCATGCCGGGGGCTTCGGCGGCGCGGGTGCAGGTAAGCTTCCAAATTGCCCGCGACCTGCAGGCCCGCCTGGGCATGCTCAGCGATTTGGGGCTGGGGTATCTAGATTTGGGCCGCACGACGCCGACGCTGTCCGCCGGCGAGCTGCAGCGCCTGCGCCTGGCGACGGCGGTGCATTCGCATCTGTTTGGCGTCGTCTACGTGTTGGACGAGCCCTCTGCTGGGCTGCATCCCGTCGACACCGAGGCCCTGCTGCGCGCCCTCTTGCGCCTCAAAGAGGCCGGCAATTCGCTCTTCGTCGTCGAGCACCAGCCGCGGCTCATCCGCCGCGCCGATTGGCTGGTCGACCTCGGTCCCGATGCCGGCGACGCGGGCGGCGAGGTGCTCTACAACGGGCCACCGGCCGGCCTGGCGAAGGTGGCCGCCTCGCGCACCCGCCCCTACCTCAGCGGCAAGGACCCCGGCTGCTGCCGGGCACCGCGGCCCGTCAACGACTGGCTGACGCTGCAGGGGTTGTGCGCCAACAACCTGCAGGGCCTCGACGTGGCGCTGCCGCTGGCCACGTTGACTGGCGTCTGCGGCGTCTCCGGCTCGGGCAAGTCGACCCTGATCAGCCAGCTGCTGGTGGATTTGGTCGCCGAGCACTTGGGGCAGCCGCAGCCCGTCGACGAGGAGCAGGAATTTACCGCCGCCGCCCCGGCCGCCGACCGATCCGGCCGCCTGGGCGAGCAGAAGAAGCAGCTGCGCCGCTTGGTGGTGGTCGATCAAAAGCCCATCGGCCGCACGCCGCGCTCCAATCTGGCCACTTACACCGGCCTGTTCGACCATGTCCGCGCCCTTTTTGCACAGACCCCGGCCGCCAAGGCGCGGCGCCTGAGCGCCGGCCACTTCTCTTTCAACTCAAGCAAGGGCCGCTGCCCCACCTGCGTTGGCGAGGGCGCGGTGCAGGTGGAGCTGCTGTTTTTGCCCAGCGTCTACTCTCCCTGTCCGGACTGCGCCGGCAGGCGCTACACCGAGTCGATCTTGGCGATCACCTACGGGGGCCGCAACATCGCCGACGTGCTGCATCTACGGGTGTCGGAGGCGATACACGTCTTTGAGCAAGTGCCGGCGATTTTACGGGCCCTTACCTTTTTGCAGGAAGTGGGGCTCGGTTACCTGCGCCTGGGGCAGGCGGCCACCGAGCTTTCCGGCGGCGAGGCGCAGCGGATCAAGCTCGCCTTCGAACTGCAGCGGCCGGCGCGTGGCGGCACCCTTTACATCCTCGATGAGCCGACCACCGGCCTGCACCCTGCCGATGTGGACAAGCTGCTGGCGCAGCTGCAGCGGCTGGTCGACGCCGGCAACACGGTGGTGGTGGTCGAGCACGACCTGCGGGTGCTGCGTGCCTGCGACTGGGTGATCGACATGGGTCCGGGCGCTGGCCCGGCCGGGGGCAAGGTGGTTTTCGCCGGTCGCGCACAGCAGCTGGCGCAATGTGTCGCCAGCCGCACGGCGCCTTATCTGGCCGAAGAAGGCGGCTTGTAGCGGCCTAAAAACCTCTGCTACCCTGCTGAGCATGGATACCTCCTGCGTTCGCAACCGCATCGCCGCTCACAACCGTCTGTGCCACCCCGGCAGCATGCGCGAGGCGAAATACCTCGCGGTCAAAGATGCTCAGCAGCCGCAGCTGATGCTCTTCGCCTGCGTGGACGCGCGCGTGGTGCCCCACGAAATGCTGGGAGTCGGCTGCGACGAGGCATTTACCGTCCGCCGTTTTGCCGCCAACGTACCGCCCTATGGAAGTGGGGTGGCGGCCAAGGAGACCGAGGCTCAGCTGACCTTCGCGCTCGACCTGTTGCAGATCCCCGCGGTGGTCGTCGCTGGACACAGCAACTGCGGCGCCA
>JBBSTS010000120.1:0-5145 GCA_038235675.1 Myxococcota bacterium
GCGGCGACGTCGCCCTCTTGCGGCACGTTTTGCGTCGACCAATTGATCCGCAGGGGGGCGAAGCGCATCTCTGGACGCGCCGTGGCAAAAGCCGCCGCGGCATCGTAGGCCGCGTCGAGCAGGGCAAATGGCGCCGCGGTGCGTGGCGCGGTATAGTCTCCGCCGCCCCAGCCGCTCGCCGCGGTCAAGTCCAGGCGCTGCGCGTCGCCAGCAAGGGGCTGCGAGGCCATAGCATAGAGGGCGCCGTGGCCGACGTTGTCGACCACCTCGATGGCCGGCGCCAGGGCCTGCGCCAGCACCTGGACCTGTAAATTGGTGCCGGCGACGGCGGCAAAGAGGTAGGCACCCTGTGCATCGCTCAGGGTTTGGGCCAGCGGCGGCGCATCCGCGTCGGCGCCCACCAGCTGCAGCCGCAGGCCGCGCATCGGCCGGCGCTGCTCGCTGGCGTAGTCCAAAAAGGGGGTGCCGCCGCGCCGGCCCGTAGGGACGAAGGCATAAGCCAATCTCCCATGGATCCCGCCCGGAACCTGCCGCAGGCGGACGGTCGCCAGATTAGAGCGCTCGCGGGCACCGCTGGCGCGGCTGAAGCGGTAGGTGAAGCAGTCGTCACCGACAAGCTGCTGGGTGTAGACGAAGTCGCTGCCGTAAAACCGCACCGAGCCGCGCTGCGGCGGCTGCACCAGCTCGCCGACGGCCACGTCGGAGCTCATCAGCGGGGTGGCCAAGATGCGGCCTGCGGGGGGCACGTCGAGGTGTAGGTCGACGGCACGAGGAAGCGGCGTTGCAGCACCCTGGCGCCTTGCGGCCGCCGCTTCGTCTGCCGGCGGCGCGCACCCCAGCAGACGGCTTGAAAGGAGCAGGAGGATGCCGCCTGCACGCCGGACGCGCCGCAGGCGGGCCTCGCCTCGCCAGCAAAAGGGCATTGCCGCAGTGTGCGATCAAAGCCGCCGCAACGCCATTTTTGCGGCGCAGCGCGGCGTTTGCTGGAGTCTCTTTTACTTCAAATTGGAGATGCAGTTGCGGTGGGTGTCGTAGCGCGCCTTGGATAGGTTGGAAACCATGGAGAAGCGTTTTTGCTCGTCCTGCATGGTGTTCTGCATGTTGAGCAGCGCGACGCTGTTGGCGAAATTCTGCTGGTGCATGGCCTGCGTCTCGAGCGCCACGCGGGCGCCGGTGTCGCCTGCCTGAGCCTGTTTGGCCAGGTAGCTGTTGGTCCCGCCGCCACTGGCGAGCGGCGACGCGGCGCTGCCCATCCCCTCGCCGTCGCGCACTTCTGCCGCCGCTTCGAGGGCGGCGCCGACGACCGCACGGCCGGGGATCGAATAGCCGGCCGAGGCGGCGACCCGCTCGGCGACCGAGGCGCCCTGGCGCACGCCGCGCTGCAACGTGGTGCCGAAGGAGGTGTCGGGGGTCTGACGACGGCTGCTCTGGCGCAGCTCGACGTTGCGGTCCAGGCCGCCGAGGCGGATGCCGCCCTCTAGCTCGGAGGAACGGGAGGCGTAAGTGTTCGAAGACATTTTATTCTTTCCTTGTCGCAGAGGCGACGGCGCCCTTGCCGAGGCCACAACCAAGTTTCTTACGCGAGCCACGCAGCGAGCACAACCACACGCTGCGTCACCTGGCACACCGTGTCGCTCGACCCTTGACACGTGCGGAAAGGTGGTGACTTACTCCGAAGGTCTTTCTGTGTCCCCCGCCCCTGGGGCGACATCCAACCGACCTAAGGCGGAGGCTTCTGACATGAAAATGTTCTCTTTACGTATTTCTGGGATCTGTGCTGCGGCCGGTGCCCTTTGCCTGGCTGCCTGTGCCACCTCGGCCATGCCGCAGGAGCGCCTCATTGCATCGCAGAGCTCCATTCGTGCCGCCGAGGAGGTAGGCGCCGAGAAGGTTCCTGCCGCCGCCCTGCATCTGCAGCTGGCCCGCGAGCAGATCGAGCAGGCCAAAAAATTCATGCAGCAAGGCGCCAACGAGCGCGCCGATCTGGTCTTGCAGCGCGCCAGCAGCGACGCAGAATTGGCGCTGGCATTGGCGCGTGAGGCCCCCCTACGCGCCCAGGCCCAGCAGGCCATCGACAAGCTGCAGGCCCTCAAAACCAAAGTCGCGCAGTAGCCGCCCCAACCGAACCTTCTCAGGAGACATTTTATGCTGATCCACTCTTCTCGCGCGGCCGCCGCGCGCCGCATGGCCCCACAAATCTCTCGTTTGGGGGCGGTCGCTGCCCTTTTGTTGGCCGGTGCCTGTGCCTCGGTGCAGCCGGTCCCACGCGAGCTCGTCGACGCCCGCGATGCCTACAATCGCGCCGTGGCCGGCCCTGGCGCCGAGCTTGCCCCAGCCCAGCTGCACACCGCCAAACAGTCGCTCGACCGTGCTGAGCACGAGTTCGAGGACGAGCCCGAGGCGGTCGAGACCCGCGATTTGGCCTACGTCGCCCAACGCAAGGCGCAGATCGCCGAGTCGCAGGCCGGCGCCGAGCTTGCCAAACAGCAAGAGGTGCAGGCGAACAAGGGCTTGGGTGAGGCCAAAGACAGCCTCAACCAGCAGACCACGGCCCAGCTCGCCTCGGCCAAAGAGGCGCTCGCCAAGTCGCAGATGCAGACCCGCGAGGCGCTGGTCAAAATGGGCGGCCTGAAGAATGCGGTCAAGCAGGAGGAGCGCGGCCTGGTGATCACCCTCGCCGGCAACGTCTTGTTTGGCAGCGGCAAGTCGATGCTGTTGCCGGCGGCGCGTCGTCAGCTCGATGAGATCGCCCAGGCTCTGAGCCACGCCAGAGATCAGAACATCGTCGTCGAGGGACACACCGACGCAACCGGCAGCCGCGAGATCAACGCCTCGCTCGGCCACCGGCGCGCGAAAGCGGTTGCCGACTACCTGATTAAAAAAGGCATTCCTGGCGACAAGATCAGCGCCGTTGGTAAGGGTCCGGATGCACCCGTGGCCGGCAACCACACCGCCGAAGGCCGCGCGAGCAACCGCCGCGTGGAGATCGTCGTGCAGGCGCAGGGCACCAGCAAATAATGGCGGCCGACGCGCCCACTGACGCGTCGCCGATTTAAGCGTCGGGCCCGCCCCGACCCCCGGAGTCCCCCGCCGCATGTGACCCACGCGGTGGGGGACTCGAGATGGATAACACTTTGGGCTCTGCTCCCCCGCTCGGATCTCCCGACCTTCACTACCGCCGTCGCCTCGCTGAGCTGCAGCAGGAGGCGGCCGACTTGCAGCGGCGCGACGGACGCTTCTCTGGCGTTCGACTGGCCTGCTTCCTCGCCGTCGTCGCCTGCCTCAGTGCCGCCTTCTGGTTGCCGCTGCGCCCGGCCTGGGCCCTGCTGCCCGCCGCGGCTTTTGTGGCAGCGGTGGTGCCGCACGACCGCGTTTTGCGCCGCCTGGCCGACGTGCGGCGCCGCCAGGTCTACGTCGAGGCGGGAATTGCCCGCCTGGCAGGACGCCGTCCCCCCGACGCACCGTTGGGACCGCCGCCGGCCGATTTGGCCGCCCACCCCTATGCCTGCGACCTCGATTTATTTGGCGCCGACGGCATCTACGGCCTGCTGTGCACCGCGCAGACCGCGAGCGGCCAGCGTCGCCTGGCGTCCATGCTGCTGCAAAGCCCTGACGTCGCGTCGCTGCCGCTGTTGCAGGCGCGCCAGTCTCAGGTGCGCGCGCTGCGCGGCGCCTGGCGCCTGCGCGAGGACCTGGCCGCCCTCGGCCAGCAGCTGCATGCCGTCGTCCACGACGATGCACTGGCGGCGTGGGCGGAGGCCCCCGCCGCCGTGGCAGCGCCCGATTGGTTCCGGCAGCTGCGTTTGTGCCACGCCTCGATGCTCGTCGGGGTCGGCATCGGCCTCATGACCCACGTTTGGCTGCCGCTGTTGGCCGCCGCCACCTGGCAGGCGTGGGTCGGCCGCCGCTTCGCTCGGGCGCAGGGAGTGCAGCCCATCGGCGAGGGCCTCGAGGCGCCGCGCCGCGAGCTGCCGGCCCTGGCTCAGATCGTCGCCCGATTGCAGCGCCCCGCCGCGGGCGAAGGTGAAGGCGAGGCCGACGCACTGACGGCGCCGCTGGGGCCCCTGCGCAGCCACGGCGCCGTGGGCGCCAGCGCCGCCATCGACCGACTCGAGCGTCTCGGGCAGGCCCTTGATTGGCGCAAAAATCAGCTGCTCGCGCCGCTGGCGTGGCTGGTGATGTGGGAGCCTCACCTGGCGCTGCAGGTCGAAAATTGGCGCCTGCGCTTTGGCCCGCAGGTGCGCGGCTGGCTGCAGGCGGTGGGCGAGTGCGAAGCCCTCTTGAGCCTCGCCGGCTACGCCTTCGAGCACCCCGAGGACGTCTTCCCCGACCTGGTGGCCGGCGAGGTGGCGGCGGGCGGTCCAACGCCGGTGCTCGCCGGCGAGCAGATGCGCCACCCTTTGTTGCCGCGCGCGACGGCCGTCGCCCACGACGTCCACCTGCAGGCTGAAGCACGGCTGCTCATCGTCAGTGGCTCGAACAAGTCGGGCAAGAGCACCCTTGTGCGCACCGTCGGACTGCAGGCGGTACTGGCTTTTTGCGGCCTGCCGGTGCCGGCCCGCAGCCTACGCCTTTCACCCCTGCAGGTGGGCGCCACGCTGCGGATTCAAGACTCCCTGCAGGGCGGCAAGTCGCGGTTTTTTGCCGAACTCGAGCGCTTGCGGCAGCTCAAAGAGGCGTCGACGCACGGCGCGCCGCTGCTGTTTCTGCTCGACGAGATCTTGCACGGCACCAACTCTGCCGACCGCGCGGTTGGCGCCGAAGCCCTGCTTCACAGCCTGCTTGCGAGCGGCGCCATCGGCCTGGTCACCACCCACGACCTGAGCCTGTCACGCTGCGCCGAGGGCCTGCGGGCCCGCAACGTGCACTTCGCCGACGATTGGGTCGACCAGGCGCTGCGCTTCGACTATAAAATGCGTCCCGGCGTGGTGCAAAAGAGCAACGCCCTGGCGCTGATGCAGCAGGCGGGCCTGCTGTAGGGTCTTCTTACTGGACGCCCGTGGCGCGTGGCGGCGGCCGGGCGCTGGCGCCGACGACGCGGCGGTTGGGTAGGCGGCGGCAGCGCCGCGGCGCCGAGTCGGCGACCCAGCGGTTGGCCTCGAGCCGTAGGGCGGCTTCGCAGAAGCTGCCATCGGGCTGGCGCAC
>JBBSTS010000121.1:0-5143 GCA_038235675.1 Myxococcota bacterium
GCACGAGCGCCAGGGTCCCGTCTGGGAGCCAGCGCGGCGGCGGGTGGTGTGGGAGCAGGCCATCGACTATGGCGAGCTTACCCTCGATTGCAGCCGCCGCGACGCCTGTGATCCGGCGGCGGCGCAGCCGCTGCTGCTGCGGGCGGCGCGCGAGACCAACCTCGTCGGCCAGCTGCCACCGACGCTGCTCGAAGCTTGGCGGGCCCGCCTACAGTGGGCCGGCCGGCTGGGCCTGGCGACGCCGCTTCCGAGCTGTGACGCCGCCGCCCTGGCGGGCGCCTTGGTCGACGCCTGCGCCGACAGGACGCATCTGCCCACCGCCGAGGAGATCTGGCAGCACCTGCAGGCGCGTTGGCCAAGGGATCTGGCATCGAAGCTGATCGCCTGGTTTCCCGAGCACGTCGTGCTGCCCCATGGTGCCCGCGTCAGGGTACACTATGCCATCGACCGCCCGCCCTATCTCGCTGCGCCACTGCAGGCTTTTTTTGGCCAGGTCCACACGCCGGCGGTGGCGCAGGGCAGGTTGCCGTTGACCTTGCACCTTCTGGGGCCGCATGGGCGCGCCCTGCAGATCACCGCAGACCTCGAAAGCTTCTGGCGCACCGCCTACCCTGAGCAGCGCCGAGCGCTGATGCGCCGCTATCCTCGCCACGCCTGGCCCGAGTCACCGCAAAGGGCCGCGCCGCCGTGCCGCCGCGCGAGCAAGGTGCTCGACAAAGGCAAGAAGGGAGGCTAAAGGAGCGCCCTTTACGTTTATTTTCCCTCGCAGCAAGGACCTCGCTCGCAGCGAGTACAAGGTGACTTTACTTATGCGTGCCCTGCCGCCGACTTTCATCCCCTACGCGCCAACGGCGCCAAGCGGTGCAATCCCTGCCGTTGCTCCAACTCTGTACGTCAGCGACAGTTTAGGGTCGTGGTCGACGTTGGCCGACGGGCTGCCCACTTCGTTGCCGCCGCGGCCGTCACCGCCGCGGCCCACGCCAACGCTTACGGATCGCAAGATAGATGCGATCGTGGCCGAACTGGCAATCAGAACCCACAAGGCTTGCAAAGCCCGCCCTAAAAAGGCCAACGCCGACGAGCCGGACAGACTTGCAGACTTTCCCTCCCTTTTTCGGCAGCAGCTGCGCTGCGGCGGTTTGGCTGCCGCGGACCAAACATGGCGGCGCATGCAGGCCAGCGGTGTAAAACCCAATGAGGATACGTACTGCCTGCTCATCAACGGCTGCATCGAAGCAGAAAAATTCGTGCGTATTCCCTGTCACCTCAGAGCGATGTGGACGGCGGGATATAGGCTGGATGTCGTCTACTGCAATCACTTGCTAAGGATCTGCGCCAAGCAGGATCCGGTACAAGTCGACACCGCCCTCGCAATTTTTGCTGCGATGGCGCAGTTCGATCTGCGGGCTGACGTGGTGAGCCACACCAGCCTCATCCATGCCCTTGGGCGAGCCGGTCGTCCGCAGCAATGCATCCAGAGATTCGCGGACATGCAGATGGCCGGTGTCCAGCCAGACAAGCACAGCTACGGCGCACTGATGGACGCACTGCGCAAAAACGGCCGGCCCCGCGATGCCCTGAGCATCCATCAAAAAATGCTTGCCGCGGGCGAGGGATCCAACGCAGTCATCGACAACACCCTGTTACAAAGCCTCATCGACCTAGGAGACATGTCGGCGGTCCAACAGCTGTGGCAAAAAATGCTGCAGAGGGGCGCAGCCGGCTCGGTCACCTGTACGGTCGTGCTGGGGGCTCTAAATTCCCGCGGCCTGTTGGGGCCGGCCCAAGATGTGCTCAGCGTCGCGGCACGCCGTCAAATCACGCTTCGTTTGAGGCAAGTGATGCCCATACTCTCAGGGGCGCCGAGACGCGACCTGGACAAGACGCTCGCGGTGGCGCGTCGTACTTTGTCGCCGCCCGATTTTCGCCAGGCGGAGCGGCTTCTATTGCGCCCTTTGCGGCGCTAGACCAAGGAGCTTGACCATGCTCGATTCAATCGTCCCATCACCGCAACCCCTCGACCTGTTGGCGCCTTTGCCTCGCCTGCTCAGCCCCGATCTCGAAATTGGCGGCGTCGCCAAATCCTGTCCCGAAGATTTCATCGTCGAGGAGCTGCCTGCTTACGAGCCCAGCGGCACGGGCGAGCACCTTTTTTTGTGGATCGAAAAAGCCGGCCTGCCGGCACATCTCTTGTTGAGTCATGTAAGCCGGGCTTTACGGATCAAACAGCGGGACATTGGCTGCGCCGGCCAGAAGGACACCCGAGCCATCACCCGTCAGTACCTCAGCGTCCCGGCCAGCGCCGAGGCCCGCCTGGCCGAGCTTGGCAGCGAGCCGCGCATGCAGCTGTTGGGGCACGCCCTGCACGCCAACAAGTTGCGCACCGGCCATCTGCGCGGCAATCGTTTCACCCTGCGCCTGCGCAACTGTCATCCTGCAGCAGCAGAGCGCCTTGCGGCGCTGCGTACGCACCTGCAGCGCGTTGGCATGCCGAATTATTTTGGCGAGCAGCGTTTCGGGCGTGGCGGTGCGACCTTGCAGATGGGGCTGCGCTTGCTGCGCGAGCCCGTTGGCGCCGCCAAAGAGGGCGGCAGGGGCCCTGCGCCGCGCGCCCTGCACCGCCTGGCCCTCTCCAGCGTTCAGTCCGCCCTTTTCAACCGCCTGGTGGCCCACCGCCTGACCGTCGGGAGCCTGCATCGGGTGCTCTGCGGCGAGGTGATGTTGGTGCGCGCCTCCGGCGGCCCCTTCGTGGTCGAGGACGTGGCGCGGGAGCAACCTCGCCTGGACGCGCGCGAGATCGTTGGCGCTGGCGCAATGATGGGCCCCAAGATGCGGCTGGCCAGCGGCGAGATGGCCGCCCTCGAGGCACAGATGATGCGCCAGGCTGGCCTCGAGATGGCCGACTTTGCGCGTCACAAAAGCTTGTTGCAGGGGACGCGGCGCGCCAACCTAATTTTCTTTGACGACCTTCAGGTCGAGTGGGAGCCCGAAGGGCGCACGGTGCGCCTACAGGTGGACCTACCGCCGGGCGCCTATGCGACGACCTTGTTGCGGGAGATGGGCGCGGCGTAAATCTCGGCTCAGGCCGGCAAATCTTCGGCGACGGGCAGCAGGGGAGCGCTTACGTCCGGCTGGGAGACGTCAGTCGGCGTTGGTGTGCCCTGCTCCTCGTCGCTAAAAACCTCCGACGAGGCGTCGGAGAATTGTGCACGGCCGGCGACGTGGGCGGCCGCCAGCGCCACCAAGCCATTGTAGAGAAAAATGTAACCGCTCCAGCGACTGAGGCCCTCACGCATGGGAGAGCGGGCGGCGCCTTGCGCCACCCGCTCCCAGCGTGCGATGCGGTCGGCCCGATGCAGGGCGATCTGGGACAGGCCGACGATGACAGCGCTGACGCAGACGAACCACATCCCGGCCGCCATCCCGGCAGCGTAGCGGTCCGATGTTTCGGCGACATAGATCGAGGGGCAGTCGGGAAACTGTCGATGTGGCCCACCGCTGCCGTCGGGACAGTCCGCTGGCCACGCATCTCCCGGGAGTCGATGCCGCAGATAGTCGAGTTGCGACGCAGGGATGGCGCTGGGGGCCAGGGCGCAGGCGAGCAGATCGGCTGCCTTGTTGATGGTGATGTGGCCCAAAAATGGCGCGGTGTGTGCGAGCACTTTACCTACACGGCTGAGGACCACCTGAGCGCCGGTGCCGGGAAAACCAACGAACTCGACGACCTTGCGCGGGATCCCTGCGGCCTCTTCATGGCGGCTCAAAAGGCTCGCACAGGCGTGACCCGCCCCTTCTGTCACCGCGACCACGGGGGCGACAAACTTACAGAGAATAGAAAAATCGCTCATTAGGTAACATCCTTACAACATTCGTACCAGAAGTTTACTCTGTTGGCCCGCCCGCGTCAAGCGACGATTGCGCTTGCGGGCGAAGCTTCTGCCGTGTACGCTCAGCCTACTTTAAAGATAGTTTGAAGGATACGATGAAATCATTTTGGATCACCTTCGCAATCGCCCTTTTTTCCTGCACGCCCCACGTCTTGGCAGCGCAGGCCGCATCCGTCGAAGCTACCGCAGCCCTTGGCTGGGTTCAGGTCTCTCGTGCTGGCGCGCCTGTCGGTCGCGTGAGCGACGGCTGGAAATGTCCCGCCACGTTGATCGCCGCAGACGTGGCGCTGGTCCAGGCGCATTGTTTTGACCACCTCGACGACCAGCCCGCCGGAGCTTTTGCGCTGGCTTTCGTTTTGCCGGCAGGCCTTCGGTCGCCCGCCTTCGCAGCCGGCGTCGTCCGTCTACGCCGCATGCCGGACTATAAAAACGTCTCCTGTGGCCAGGCAGAGTACGCCGAAGTGTGTCGCCAGGCGAAAAACTATTGCCTGCACCACTACGCCGGCCGCGGCGACGTCGAGCGCCGCTGGGACTGCCTGGGCGACTTATCCTTCGTGGCCCGCGGTTTTTTGAGCGCGCCGGCCGATGATTTGGCCTTGCTCTTTCTCGACGACCGCGCGGCCATCGGCGGCATGGCACTGGCCTCTCCCCCCGCCGATTGGCCAACGACGACTCCGGTCCTGGAGGTGCTGCTCGATGCGGCGACTTCGCGCAGCGGTCCACGTCAGCTGTCTCGGCGTAGGTTGGCGGTTCACAACGCGTGGCCGACAGATCTGGACGTCGACAGCGTCGCCGATCCCAGCTCGCTGTGGGGCGTCGACGAAGCGGTACAATTTGCCTACCTACAGGTCGCCGCACAGGGCAGACCGGCGCGTCCAGCCCTCGTCGCATTGCCGAGCCATCCGGCCCTCTTTGCCTTGAGTACCGAGCGTTCCGCCCGATATCGCTACGCACGCGTCGATGCCGCGATTGAATGGATCCGCCAAGAGATGGCAGCGGGATGCAACCACGGGCGCATCGGCTGCGACGCAGCCGAAGTTCTGGTGCCCGATGTGGATCCTTCTCCGGCGCCCGAGCCCCCGCCGGCGCCTTTGCCTCCGCCGGCCCCAGGACCGCCGCCCCGGCACCGGCCAGCCGACCGAGCCCCGGCAGCCGCCCGGACAGCTCGCTGGCCGCGGCGACGGTGGCCGCACCGCTGAACGGCGCCAGGATCCAGCTGCCCACCGAGAGCGGCGACGTCGGCTTGAACACCCGGA
>JBBSTS010000122.1:0-5059 GCA_038235675.1 Myxococcota bacterium
GTTAAGAGGGGGGAGGTGGCGTAGTGGAGAGGGAGAAGAGAGGTTAAATTCAGTTTTTGGGCGGCTAAGGCGGCGCCTTGGGGGTCCATGGTGTAGTAACCGCCGATGGGGAGCAGGCCTACGGTTGGATGGTAGCGGCTGGCGATGAGGTGCATCGATTCGAAGACGTCGGTGTCGCCGGCGTGATAGAGGGTGGGGCCATCTTTGATGGCGATAACGTAGCCTACGGCGGCGCCAGCATACTGGGGCGGGCCGTCCTTGACCGCCATCGAGCTGCTGTGCACCGCTTCGACCACGTGGACCTCGACGTCGGGGCCCACCTTCAACGTGCCGCCCGCATTGGTGCCCCAAGATTGCGCTTCGGGGAGGCCCAGCTGCGACACCAATTCATACGAGGCTATGATCGGAGCGCCGCTCTTGCGCGCCAACGCACGGGCGTTTCCTAGATGGTCGAAGTGGCCGTGGGTTACCAGGATGGCGTCGAATTTACTTGGCGGCAGGTGATCTTTTGGGGCCTTGGGATTTTCGAACCAAGGGTCGATGGCCAGCTGCGTGCCCGCCGGGGTGCGGATGACCACCGCGGCATGGCCGTACCAGGTTACCAGCGTCGACTTTGAGCCGTAAGCCGGTGCTGCCTCAGGTGACGCACCAACTTCGGAGGGGATTGCGCTGGGGCCACGGCTTGCGAGCGTGGTGCAGGCGGCGGGGAGCGTCAGCAGCGCCGTGGTGATAAAAAGGGGTCGGATGAGATTTTTTGTTCGGGACATGGCCAAAGTATCGACGGAGGCCCGCTTGGGAGTCAAGCGAGGGGCGGTTGCCAGCTGCGGCGAGGATGCGTAAGAGTTGGGGATGGATAAACGCTACTTTTTTGGACGCTTGGGGCTGGGCTTGCTGATGGGGGGGCTGGTGGCGTCGGCGCGGCCGGCGCAGGCTTGGTTCGACCGCACCCACATGGCCGTACTCGAGGCCAGCGGGGCACCCTATCTGCCCTGTTTGGCGGTGGCGCCTGATGTGGTGGCGCTTAAATTGCCACGGTATAAGCTGAACCACTTTTCCAACTTGGTGACCCCCAGCGTCAGCAGCGACCAGATCCTCGAGCAGGTGGCGCGCTACGATGGGGATGATGTGAGGGGGCATCTCTACGGTGCCGTCGTGGCCGCATACCGTCAGGTCCTGGCGCAGCGGCAGCAGGGGCGGCGGGCGGCCTATGCATTTGGATTTTTGGCGCATTACGTCGGCGACCTTAGTCAGCCGCTGCACAATTCGGTCTACGACGAATTCAATGCCCAGCAGCATCGCCTTATCGATGGTTTCGTCGACCAGCGACAAGATTTGGTCGACCTGATTGGCCGACGCAAAGATGCCTACCTGCCGACCCTGGGCGGTGAGCAGGATCTGCTGGTGGCCATCGCCAACGTCGCCAACGCCGCGCGCGCAGCAGATCTGCAGCTGCGCGCAGGTCTGTTTACCGAAAATGATTGTCTCGAGCTGCTGGCGCGCAGTGCCGGGCTTTTGCAGGGGATCCATCGTCTCGTCGAGGCGGCGGCGCCCGATACTTCTTCACCCTGCAAGATGTGTAATCCCTGCCCTTGAGTTCGTCTCGTCTGCCTACTTCGATTTGCGCGGCAGGCGTAGCCGTACGTTGAAGGCTGACAGCGTCGGGTAGGCGTCGACGTCCTCTGGATCGAAGGCTTGATAGGCGTCGCCGCCGCGCGGCAGCATGATGGCGTCGATGGGCTGCTGGGGCCGCAGGACCGCGGCGGCGACGATGCTCAGCTGCGGCATGCACCAGCTCCAGATAAAAGGATCTTGCTGCAGCTGCGTGTCCTGCAGGCGCACGAAGCCCCGGCGCTCCACGAGCGTGTCGTCGAGCCGCTGTAGGTAGCGGCCCCACTGCATTCCCGCCGCCGCCTGCCAGGTTAAATTGTAGCACAGCAACAGGGCCACCGGCATGAGCCAGCTGCGTGGCGACGGCAGCCTAGGCCCGCGGTGGGTGACAAAAACCAGGAGCGCGAAAGACAGTGGCAGCGCAGCATGCAGGATGCGGGCATCGTAGGCCAGCTTGCCGGTCATGGAGCCAACCTCGGACATGAGCCCCAGCGCCGCGCCCAACAAGGCGGCGGCCAATGTCCAGGCCGCCAAATTTTGTCGGGGTGCCCACAGTCGACCGAGGCCTGCCAGTGCCAAGATGAGCAAAGTGGCCACGATCAGCGTGATGAGGCCGGGGGCGGCCAAAAGACGGGAGAAGATGTCGCCGACGTGGGCCGCTCTAAGGCTGCGCGGGGAGAAGAACATCGCCTCGCAGGCTATCTTTGCCGACCACAGGCCGCAGACGGCGATCCACCTCAAGGTGATCCGCCCCAGCAAAGTCACTTCCCGTCCTTGGCGCCGCAGGGCGCGGCCAGACAAAAAGCTCAGCAGCGGCCCGAAAAACAGGAAAAACTCATAGGCCCGCAGGCTCAACGTCGCGCCCAGCGCCGCCGCAAGCCACTGCAAGGGCGACACGCAGGCGTACGGCAGGCGCAGCGTCAGCAGCGTGAAGAGCAGAAAAAATAGCGCTGAGGCAACGGAGCTCTCGGAGATCACGAAGGAGGAAGTGGTGACCGAAAGACAGGCCAAACAAAGGCCGAGAGCAAGGAGGTAGGCGCGCTTGTGTTTTGCCACCAGCCAAGCGCAGCCGGCGAAGCACAGCACCGAGCTTCCATACAGGCCCAGGCCGTAAAAGCCCGCGAGCAAATCGAGGCGCCGCAGCCCCAGGCGCAGGGCCAAAACCAGCGGGCCTTGCGTCAGATAATGGGCAAATTGGCGCGGATAATCCCAGGTTTCATAACCCTGGTGGGAAACAACGTTGAGAAAAAAAGGGGCGCCGTCGGCCTGCATGCAGCGCCAAGTGGCAATTTGCAGCAGCGCGCCAACCCCCAAACTGAATGCGATGAGCGATACGCCGACCGCTAGGGCCGTGGACTCCGTCGCCGCGGGGGTTGCTGCGGCAGGCGATTCATTTGCGGGCTGGTCGGGCAAGGTGCGCATGGCGACGAGTTTAGACGCCGGCGGCCCAAAGGCGAGGATTGGGCCACCTCGCCCAAACAGGCGTTGGCAGCCCGTGAAGAAGGCGCACAGCCCTCGAGGCGGTCCCAGCGGGAGTGCAGGCGTGAAGGCGAGAGGGAGAAAGAGGCGGGCCATCTGCGAGATTGAATGAGGGGCCCCGCCGGCCTCAGCAGCGCGCAGTATTTGGGTCAGCTTATATAAAGTTAACCGTCGGCGCAGACGGGCGAGAATGTTGGCGACAAGCTTTACGATTTTCTGGAGCTCCTGCCATGAGCATCCGCCCCCCGGCGAAGCAACCGACACCGCAGGCCCTGCCGCAGTCCACGACGCCGGCGCCCGCCAACGCTGCCTCGCAACCTCACAGCGGCAGTACGCCGGGTCCAAGCGATCGAGCAGCCGCGCGCGGCCTGCGGCGCCCTGCCTCTTTCAACAACCTCTCGGAGTGGGGCGAGAAGCGGCTGCTCTCCAGCAGCAGCGCCTCGTCGCTCTTACACGTTCTGCAGCGCCCCAGCCTCACTGCCGGAGCCAAGGGTCCGTCCTCGCCTGCAACCGCACCAGCGGCCTCGTCTGCGGCTTTGGAAACCAACCTGGCGCCGGGTGCGATTACGGTATCCTCGCTGCCTGAAGGGCAGCCGGACCCAGAGCCGCCTGCGGCGGAACAAAACGCACGGCCTGCCGCGGACGCGGACCTGTTGAACCTCGGCGCCCCCGGCATCGTCGCGTTGCGCCGGCAGGCGAGCGCGGCAGCAGAAGAGCAGAGCGCCATTCGCTACTTCATGCCGCGCTCGAGCGGCAGCGAGCTGCAGGGCGTTGAGGTTGGCAGCGATTCAGCGGGCCAATTCGGCGTCGCCGCGGACCGTCTGGTGGTCAACAACGCCGACGTTGGGGGACTCAGCGCCAACCGCAACGGCTTGACCGGCAACCTGCAGGTGGGCACCTCGGAGCAGCCCCTTAAACTGCTTGGCATGCAGGTCGCCGATGCGACCTTAGTGGGCATGGAGCGGGGGCTGCAGCTCGCGGGAGGCGGGCAGCTCAACCTCGCTGCCTATGGCATCGCCGCTGGCCATGTGGGCGGCGCCTACGTGGGAGCCAGCCTCGTCCAGGGTCCGCTGACCTTGGCGGCGGGCGCCGTCGCCAGCCTGTCGGGACAGGCCGGACTCGAGCTCTTGGAAAAATATGTCGGCGATGACCCAGCCAGGACCGGAAAGTGGCTGGTGCAGTGGCGCCAGCAGGCCGTCGGCTCCGTCGGCGTCGAGGTCGCGGGCAACCTGCACACTTTCGGCGTCGGCGGCCGGGCCATGGCCACCCACAGCAGCCAGGCGCTCTACCGCCTTTACTTGCAGCCGGAGCAGATTGGCGCCGTTTTGCGGCAGCAGGGCCGATCGTTCGCCTTCGTGCAGAGCGCCTTGCAGGGCCTCAAGCTGAAGAAAAGCGCGGTGGCACTCCCCAAGGTGCGCGAGCTGCTCAATGCGCCGGAGCGTGGCGGCCTGCTGGTCGGCGAGTCCATGACCTTCGTCAGCCAACGGGTCGCCACCGCCGGGCTGAGCCCCGGCGCCTACGGCCTGCGCGCCGGCGCCTTCGGCACCCTCGCCGACCAGCGAGAAATCACCTTTGCCCGCACCTCCACCCATGTGGTCGAAGTCACCGTTGCCCCCAAACGCACCCGTTCCGGCAGCCTCAACGTCGAAGCGGCCGTCTTGGCGGAAGCCTTCGTGCAGCAGACACACGCCCAGGCGCAGACGCAGAGCATGACCTTCGACCTGCGTGATCCAGCAGCCCGCGAGGCGCTGCAGACGCTGCTCGACCCCGGCGACTCCCTGGGACGGGTACGCTTTTTGCCCGCCTTACGCCAGCCAAGCTCTGCCCATCCGATTGCGCGCGCAGCACAGATCAGCGGCGTCGCGCTGCGCTTTGCTGAGCACGCCGAGCGCCCCGAGCGGCGCCTGGGGATCGGCATGCCCGCGCCCAAGCTGCCGCTGGTGAGCAGCCGCGTCGGCGGCATCTCGCGCCA
>JBBSTS010000123.1:0-5059 GCA_038235675.1 Myxococcota bacterium
CGGCGAAGGCGGCGAGCTCGCCGACGGCCTGGCCGTCGGCCGCCAGTGCCTGCGAGCGGCCATCGAAAAGCAGGGCATCGTTGCTGCCCACCTGGTTGACGTAGAGCAGCGGCCGGCCGTGGCGGCGGGCCGTGGCCGCCAACAGGGCGCGGCGCAGGGGGCCGCGGCCGTGCGCAAAAGGGCTGGCGCTGAGGTTGATGAGCACCTCGGCGCCGGCGGCGCAGCTGCGGGCGATGGGGTCGTGCGGATAGCGGCGCAGCGGCGTGTAGGTGGGGTCACTCCAGATGTCCTCGCAGATGCTGACCCCTAGGCGGACGCCGGCAAACTCCAGCATGGCGGGCCCATCGCCGGCGGCGAAGTAGCGGTCCTCGTCGAAGACGTCGTAGGTCGGCAGCAAGTTTTTCCGGTAGCAGCCGCGCACCGCGCCGTCGGCAATCAGCACCGCGCCGTTCGCCAGCTGGCCGACGCAAAGCGGCGCCTCGGCCGCCCCCGCGGCCGGCACCACCGTCCCCAACAGCATCGCCAGCGGCGCCTGCGCCACCAGCGCCTGCAAAGCAGCACGGTGGGCGGCCAAGAAGTCGGGCTGGTCGAGCAGGTCGCGGGGGGGGTAGCCCGACAAACAGAGCTCCGGTGCCAACAGCAGCGCCGCGCCGCCTGCCTTGGCGGTGGCTGCGGCGCGCAGCAGCAGTGCCACGTTGGCGTCGAGGTCACCGACGCGCGGATTGGGCTGACAGAGGGCCAAACGCATGCGCGCAGAATAGCGTAGACCAGCGCGCTTTGCCTATACAACTCGGGCTCGGTGTGGGAAAAGCTGCGGTTATGTCCGCCACGCGTCGCTCCTCGCCTGCCGCCTTCGTGCCGCCCGACGTGCGTCCCGAGACCGCCAGTGCTTGGCGCGTCGGTGACTACAAACTGGTGCGGCGGCTGGATGTCCAGGCCGTGGCCGCACGTGCGGCCGATGCAGCTGCGGCCGCAGCCGAGCTGCGCCGCCTGCAGCTCGAGCCGTTGACCCTCGCTTACGGGCTGGGCAGCACCCTGTTGTTGCTGCTGGCGTGGGCTTGGGCGCTGAGCAGCCGCGTTTAGGGCCGCGCCGCCCCCCCAAGATGTAGCCGGCACGCACGCCGATGCGTATATTGAGGAACCGCCCGTTTAGGAGCTCACATGTCCTCTCGCATCGACGCCAACGTCAAGCAGGCAGAACAACTCAGCAAGCTGCAGAAGTCGCACGACCCCGCAAGCACCGCTGCGGGCAGCAAGGCTACCGACAGCAAACCCGCCGCCAAAAGGCCTGCCGGCGACCGTTTCGGCGCCGCGCCGACCGCCAACAAGTTCGCCCTCGACGCCGAGGCGCGCGCCCGTGCGGTGACCACCAAGGTCGGCCACGTCGAGCCTGCGCACCAAAACAAGATCACCATCGCCGACCTGCAGCAAGACGAGCAGCGAAGAAAAGCGTGAGTGCGAAGTTGAGCCTGCCCCGCCTCCGTGCCGTGCACCTGTGGGTGCTCATGTTGGGGCTGTGGGCCGGTCGTGCTGCGGCCGCCGCCTCAGCCGTGTTTTATTGGGTCGACGACGCGGGCAGCCTGCAAAAGACCGTTGAGCTGCGCGACGTTCCCGAGCCTTTCGCGGCGATGTACCGAGCGCAGCAGTCCGGCCGTGCCACCGAGCCCTCGCAGGCTGCCGACGCGGGCGACTCCGGCCAGCCCAACGTGCGGACACAGCGCCAGCAGCGCCAACAGCTGCAGGCCAAGGTGCGGCGCCTGCGGGACGAGCTGCAGGCGACGCTGATGCATCTCGTGGCGGCCGATGCGGCCCGGACCGAGGCGGGCTTCAACCCGGTGTTGCGACAAACGCCCGTCGGCAGAGCACGCTTGGCGCAGGCCGAGCTCGAGCGCGCGCTGGCCCTCAAGCAGCTGCGCCGGGTGCGCCATGCCCTCGAGGTCGAGCTGCCGGAGGCGGCGCGCCGAGACAACCTGCCGCCGGCGTGGCTGCAGGCCATTTGACCATGAGCCCAGCCGAGGACCTCTATTGGACCGCCAGCGCCATGGCCCTGGCGGTCTTGCTGGCGGGGCTGTCGGTCGGCATCGAGACCTCCTTGGTGGGGCTGCCGGCCGCTCGCGTGCAGGCGGCGGTGGGCGCCAAAGTTCGCGGTGCCCGTCACCTGCTCTTTTGGCTGCAGCGCCCCAGCGAGGTGCTCGCCAGCCTCCATCTGCTGCGCAGCGGCCTGACGCTGTGTTTGGGCGTGCTCGTCTGGCAGGCGGTGGTGGCCTTCGCCTTGAGCTGGCAGGGGGCGAGCGTCGCCGTCTTGCTGACCTTGCTGGCGCTCAACGGCTCGCAGTTGATCTGGCGGACGGTGGCCAAGCGTTTCGTCGTCGAAATGGCCACCCGCACGATGTGGTTGGTCGCTGGGCTGACGATGGGGCTGCTGCCGGTGGTGCGGCCGCTGGGATGGCTCAGCCGCCTGATGGCACGCTTGTTCGTGGTGCCCAAAGTGCCGCTCGAGTCCATCGACACCTACTGGACCCCCGACGAGATAGGCCACCTTACCAGCGCCGCCCGCGCCGCCCACCTCGGCGAGCGTGGCGCCGACCTGTTTTTAACCCTCAGCGAGTTTTCGGGCACGGTGATCCGCGAGATCATGGTGCCCCGCACCGAGATGGTGACCCTGGCTCAGTCCGCCAGCCGGGCCGAAGTCCAGCAGCTGGTGCTCAGCGCGGGCCACTCGCGCCTGCCGGTCTACGACGACACCATCGACAACATCGTCGGGGTGCTGCACGTCAAGGACCTCTTCGTCGCCCAGCTGCAGGCGCAACAGAGCGAGCAGCCCACCGAGCTGAATCTGGCGGCGATGGTGCGCCCCACCTTCTACGTCCCCGAGGTGATGAAGATCAGCGAGCTGCTGCGCGATTTTCAGCGCCGCAAGACGCACCTGGCGATTGTCGTCGATGAATATGGCGGCACCGCCGGGGTGGTGACCCTCGAGGACATCATCGAGGAGATCGTCGGGGAGATCCAAGACGAGTACGACGTCGAAGAAAAACAGTTTCGGGTGCTTGGAGACAAGA
Source organism: Myxococcota bacterium (assembly GCA_038235675.1). Lineage (GTDB taxonomy): Bacteria > Myxococcota > XYA12-FULL-58-9 > XYA12-FULL-58-9 > JBBSTS01 > JBBSTS01. The sequence continues at coordinate 3,063 of JBBSTS010000123.1, forward strand.
TCATCGCCGATGGACGGGTCAGCATCTGGGACCTCGAAGAAGCGCTGGGAGTCGACTTTCCCGACGATGCCGACTACGAGACGCTGGCGGGATTTTTGATGTCACGCACCGGCTCGTTGCCTGAGCCCGGCATGGTGATCCGCTGGGGCCAGCACCGCTTTACCATCAAAGAGGCGGACGCCAAACGGGTTCGCACAGTTGAGATCGACAAGCAACTTTAGACGTCGATGTTGGCTTGGGCTACACTCCGTGGGACAGCGCCGTCGCATTTCGCGCCCGGCCTTGAGGACGACCATGGAATTTGAAGACAAGACGCAGGTCTTCGATGCCAGCAAGCTCAAGGCGGCCGCCGGCGCCAAAGCCGAGGCGCGTGCCGCCTGTCTCATCGTCATCGCCGGCTCCCAGACCGGCCGCATGTTCAAGCTCGAGGGCCAGGCGGCCTCGGTGATCGGCCGGGCCACCGACGCCCCCATCCGCATCGAGGACGAGGGCGTCTCGCGCCACCACGCCAAGGTGCAGACGGGCTTCGACGGCCGCGTCTACGTCGAGGACATGGGCAGCACCAACGGCACGTTTTTGAACGGCTCCCGCGTCGGCCGCGAGCCGCTGGGGGACGGCGACAAACTGCAGCTGGGAACGGCCACCATCCTCAAGTTTTCGTTTCAGGACTCGGTAGACGAAGACTTTGCTCGCCGGCAGTACGAAATGGCCACCCGCGACGCGCTGACCGGCTGCAACAACAAAAAATATTTTTTCGAGCGCCTCGGGTCCGAATTCAGCTTCGCCTTCCGCCACAAAAACCCCATCTGCTTGGTGATGTTCGACATCGACCACTTCAAAAAAGTCAACGACACTTACGGCCACCCCGCCGGCGACGTGATCCTGCGCGCCGTCGGCCAGCTGCTGCTGACCATGACCCGGCGCAGCGACGTGGTGGCGCGCTACGGCGGCGAAGAGTTTATTGCCCTGATGCGCGAGGTGAAGATCAGCGACGCCTTGATGGTGTGCGAGCGTATCCGCCAGGCGATCGAGCGCCAGGCGCACGTGGTCGGCAACGACACCCTGCAGATCACCATCAGCATCGGCCTCTGCGAGCTGACGGAAAAATCTGGCATCCGTACGGCGGAAGAGTTTATCAAGGCGACCGACAACCTACTCTACAAAGCCAAACACGGCGGCCGCAACCGCACCGAGTGCGACCTGCTGTGAGACGGGGCACTAGGTCGAATGGACTTCCCTACCTTTGATTATTCCGCGCCGCTGTGCCTAGGCGAGCTCTGTATGCCGGCGGTGGAGCGCCACTTCGCGGCAGGGGTGCGCCAGAAACTCTTTTTCGCGTCGCAGGCCATTGGCTCGGTGCAGGGCGGCACCTTTCACCGCCACGTACAGGAGCCGGGAAAATTGTCGACGCCGCTGCCGGCGACCACGGCTGCGGTCTTCGACCTGCAGGACCTCACCATGCCTTTGGCGACCGCCTTGGCGGCGCAGTTCTTGGTGCAAAAAAATCGCCTGGATCTGAGCGTGCCGGTGGTGGCCGCGCTGCCCACCTTCGTCGAGCCACATTTCGCCAAGATCACCCTCGACATGTTGCTCGACCATTCCAGCGGCCTGCCGGCTCAGGCGCGCCTGTATCCGCCGACGGAGGTGCTCACCAAGCGCTCCGTCTGGGGCACGCGGGGCGCCGAGCCGCTGATCCAGGCGGCGCTGCGTAAGCTGCCGCTGGCGGCGGCGCCGGGGACCCAGACGCAGGTGAGCCACCTCGGCTTCATGCTCCTGGGGTGGGTGCTGGAGGCGGTTCTGCGCCAGCCGCTCGATGCGTTTTTGGCCAAGGAGATCTACGGCCCGCTAGGCTTGGCCGAGGACCTGTTTTTTGTCGGCCCGCGCGCCAAGACGGCCGTGCCACGCCATTTCGTCGCCACCCCGCCGTCGCGCTGGCGCCAGAAGCTTGTCTGCGGCGAGGTGCGCGACTCCAATGCCTGGGCGCAGGGGGGCGTCGC
>JBBSTS010000124.1:0-5056 GCA_038235675.1 Myxococcota bacterium
CAGAGCGGCAAAATCTTTCAGGTTCGCTGCGTGTCGCATGATGTGCGCATAGGTGTCGCGATCGAGCTCTGGGGGGTTGGCGCTCGAACCCGTATCTGCCGCCAGAATCGCGGCAGCGGCTGTAATTGGCGGATTTGGAGGGGCTGAGTTGACGGGCACGATGGAGAACCTCGCGAAGATATGCTACATGCCCCTACATACACCGAGGCCGAGCCTTCAAAGTATGGCACGAAAACTTAACCAGGCCATGTGGCTGGCGGGTACGACCTGCATGGCAAGCAAGGTTTCCGGGCCTTCCCGGCCCGATCCTGTCGTGTTGACCCCACGGCTGCCCGGCGCGGCCGCACCTCGGGTGCTGGCCGAGCCAATTGCCGCCCTGACGGATGCGTTCGACGCGCTGCAGACGCTGCCTAAGACTGCCGCGAAAACTCCTCGGGAGGTGTCACCGCTCCAGACCCTACCTGGGCCGCTGGTGCGCCAAAAAGGCCACTACCTAAGCGGCGCCACGCCGGCCAACAAACGGTCGCTGACCGAAAGTGAGCATGCGCGCTACGCGGCGCGCAGTGTCGCACGCCGGGCCCACGTCGGGCTCACGCGGTCCGATCCGGACACGGCCCTCGAGCTGACCAAGGTGTCGGTGCGCACCATGGAGGATCCGGCCGGCAAAAAAACCATCGTCCGAGCGCAGCCCTTCGCCCAAGGAACGTTTGGGGCCGTCTCCGATGTGGTCGTCGTCGGGCCTGAAATGCGGCACTCTGCCCGCGTGGCAAAAAAGATGGTGATCCGCGAAGGTGCCAGCCACATGAAGCCGGCTCAGCGCCGCGACGCACTTCAGCACCTGTCCGTCGCCGAGGTGGAAAAAGAACTTCGTTTTTTGTCCAAGTACGCCCCCCGCATGGCGCCATTGGGGGTCCTTGGTCGGGCCGACAACATCGAAGCCATTTTGCCGGAGCGCTTCGCCGGTCATCTGCAGCAGCTGGCCGGCAAGGTTCGTGCCCACCCTCAAGTCGAGGCACTCTCCGCTTACATCGGTGCGGAACTATTCGGCGCGCTGGCCAAATTGCACGCGGCCAACGTCGTGCACCGCGACATCAAACCAGAAAACCTCTTCATTGCCCGCGGCGGGGTCAATGACCGCAGCCGCCTATTGGTGGGAGACTACGGTCTGGCGGTCGAACTCAACCTCGGCGAGGCGACCGACCTGTCCGGCTCGGACGGTTTTCGCGCCCCGGAGATGTATTTTCAGCCGGAGCTCGAGGCGATGGCTCCCTACGGCCTCAAGGTCGACGTATGGAGCGCCGGGGTAAGCCTGCTGCAAACACTGGCCGACTTCGGGCCGGGCAGCAGGGGCCCTTTTGGCGGCGGTGTGTCGATGCTCGCCCCGACCGCCTTGGCTGAGTTCATTCAGTGGCGCGACGCGCTCTTTTCGGCCCCCGCCCCGGCCTCCATCGCCGACCTGCAGGACCGTTTGCTCGAAGCCGATTCGCCCTTCTCCTTGCCTCTGCTTTCAGCCTCCCAGCGGGCGCCTGCACAGATCGATTACTTGCTGCGCCACGTGCTGGTGGCCGACCCCAACGCCCGGGTAAGCAGTGCCGAGGCCGCGGCTTTTTTCGCCGCCCAGGGCGCCGCGTCGGCAGCGGAAGCCCGTACCGTTTTGGATAAACTGTCGCGCCCCAGGAGCAGCATCTCGGCGTGGCGCCAAGCCACACAGCGTGCTGATTTAATGGCGGCCGCCGACGTCCTCGCCGGTACCGACCACCTGCCGCTTCCTCCTCGGCAGCCGGGGGGGTCGGGATCGGGCAATCTGCCATCGGCCTAGAGCGTCGCTAGTGCCCCGTCTCACAAATCTTTGCGTCAGCCTCGCGAGGGTCTGGCGCTCAGAGCAAGGTGCGACGACGAGGCCTATCATTGATATGGCGAGGAGGAGCAACATAATGGCCAAAAAAATGACTTTGGTAATTTGACTCTTGGAAAAAACCCATAGATGTGCAGGCTGCAAAGTTAGTTAGGAGTATTTTCTTGGAGGCTTTTAATGAATGAAATTGAGGTGATAATCTGGGACCCGGCGAGGTCAGGTTTTACCGTGCCAAAGAAGAGCCTCCGGATTGGAGAGTGTTTTGGAACAACGCCAGCATGGGGACCTATCCCTGGGAGATCGGTCGATACGCTATCTAAAAAAGAGAAAAGTCTGGGTGCCCTTGGCCTGTCTTTTTCTCGTGTATCCGGGCTGTAGAGTATGCGAGAAAATCTTTGCACGGGATAAGGTGACGGAAGAAGAAGTCTCCTACTTCGACAGCAACGACGACTGCGACCCGAGAACCCTAGGCCCTGTGCGGGGCAAATTACCAGAAAACACGCACGTGCTTCTCCTCGACATAGATGGCAAGGATTCACTCTGTGCCGAGGTGAGGTATCAAGGCAAAAAAATCTATATACCAGCCTATCAACTAAGGAATTGCGAGACGCGATCTGAACGTTGGTTTCGTGAAAAAGGATTCCTCATCGAAAAGCATCCCGCAAATCCATGCCCGGACTGACGTGCCAAGCGGCCTCCTGTCAAACGTCGCCGGCAGCGTTTCTGGCTGCGGCGGCGGGCGCCCTGTCAAGGCGGCGGGGCACTAGATACCCCAGTGCCGGCGCAGGGCCTGCTCGCTCCATTTTATCAGGCCTGGCGGCGGCGCCTCGAGCAGGTGCCAGCCGGCCGTCGCCGGCACCGCGGCCCTGTCGACGAGCTGCAGCAGCCGCGCGCGCAGGCGCGCGATCTGCGCCGCCCAGCCGGTGCCCGTAATGGGGGGGTCGAGCTCAAGGCCAATGTGCAGGCCGCCGTCGCCGCCGACAACCAGGGCAGCGGCGGCCACCGCCGGCTCCTGCTCCAGGTGCCGCTGCAGAGCAGCAAGGTTGACCGGCTTGTCGCCCAGCTGGACGATGCGGTCGGCGCGTCCCAAGAGCCCGAAGCCTCGCCCGTCGGCCGTGGGGCAGGCACGGTCCTGCGTTGCCTGCTCGCCGTCTGTTTGCGTGAAGGGCGAGCGCACCCGTAGGCGACCCTCGACGCAGCGCCAGCGCACGCCTGGGAATGGCAGCAAATGGCGGTGGCGCGCCGCCTCGCGGTAGCCGATGCCGCCGGTCTCGGTGCTGCCGAACAGGTCGAGGGCGACGCAGCCGAAGGCGCGCTCCGCCCAGCGCGCCAGCGCTGTCGGTAGCGGCGCGCCGGCGCTCATCAGCAGGCGCGCGGCGGGCTGCGGTCCGCCGGCTCGCTGTAGCGCGCGCAGGTAGCCGGGGGTGGTGAAAAGACAGGCCGGCGGGCCCTGTCGTTGGCGACACAGGGTCGCACAAACACCGTGGAGGCGTTGGCGCCAGGCGGGCGCCGGCCGCCCAGCCCACAGCGGCCAGATCACCCCGTAGAGAAGGCCATAGATATGCTGGTGCGGGGCGCTGAGCCGCAGCGGCGCGTCGCCCAGGCGGGCGCCGAAGCAGGCCTCCAGCGCCGCCGCTTCGGCAAGCAGGGTGCGCAGGCACTTGCGTAGCGCCTGCGGCTTGCCTGTGCTGCCCGAGGTGAACAGCACCAGGCGGGCGGCGGGCGACTGCCGCCGCAACGCCACCGCCGCCGAGGGTGCCGTGGCCGCCCGCTGCAGGTCCGCCTGATCCGGCCGTCGCAGCGGCAGCCGCGCCGCCGGCCAGTCGCCGACGAGTAGGCAGCTGAGGCCCGCCAGAGGGGCCAAGAACGCCAGGCGATTGTGGGTGGGCAAAACCGCCACCTTGCCGGCCGCCAACGCGCCCAGCAGCATCGCCGCGAAGGTGGCTGGTTGGGGGCTGGAAATTGCCACGTGCGTCTGCGTCCGACGTCGCAGCGTAGCGGCCCACGCCGTCGCCGGGACGGCCAAGTCGGCCATGCAATAGCCCGCGTCTTTCACGTTGACGCTGGCTGGCAGTCGGGGCACCAAAACGTGCGGCGGCGCTGGCGCCCCAAAATCTCGCGCCGCAGGGGCCCGGCGCAGGCGGGGCAGTGCGCTTTGCCGTAAACATAGAGGCGCGCCACCTTGGGGCCGCGGTCGCCCAGACGACGGTCGTAGGTGGTGGTACGCCGCCAGCCGCCGACGTTGCTCTGCAGCCATTGTCGGGCGATGGCAAAGAGGTCGGTCCACTGCGCCGCCGTCAGCGCTGCCGCGGGGGTGAGTGGGTGGCGGCGGAAAAAGAAACAGAGATCGTTTTTGTAGACGTTGCCGATGCCGCAGGCGACGTGCTGGTCGAGCAGCACGTCGATGAGAACGGCCGTGGGCGGCTGCTGCTGCAGCCGCTGCAAAACCGGTGCCATCTGCCAGTTGGCTGCCAGCAGATCCGGTCCCAGGGCCCCCACCGGTGTCTTGAGCAGGGCGGCTGGCGGCAGCAGCTCGACGTCGGCGGCGTTGAAGCACACCCACAGCTCGGTGGCTGTCTGCAGGCTGAGGCTCGCCATCCAGGCCGGCTTTTGCCACGCCTGGCCGACGGCGTAATGGTGCCAGCTGCCAAAAAGGCCCAGGTGCACCCGCAGGGTCCACGCCTGCAGGTCCAGCAGCAGATGCTTGCCGATGGCGACCACCCGCTTTACTGGGCCGCCCAGCAGGTGCGGCGCCCTGCGGCGCAGCAGTCGCACCTCCGTCAACGGCTGGCCCGGCAGTCTCGCCTGCATGTAGGCGGCCACTTTGTGGAGGGTATCGCCTTCGGGCATCTTTAGTCGCTGTCTCTGGTTGCAGCCACCATCAGGGCGTCGAAGGTGGCCAGCATGCCGGCACGGCACAGGGCCTCGATTTGAGGGTGCTGTAAGGATGGCTCGCCGTCGAGGCGCAGGATGCGTAGGCTGCGCCCGGCGCGGCGTTGCGCCACCGCCTGCAGGGCCCGCACCACCTGCGCCGCGGCCGCCGCCGGCGAGGGCGCCTCGGCCCACAGCGCGGCGAAGCTGAGCACCTGGTGGCCCGCGGCATCCAGCCATAGCAGCGGCTTGCCGTCTACCAGGGCGACCATGCTGCCGCGCTGGCGGCGCGGACGGCCCGCGGCGGGCACCTGCAAGGCGGGCCAAAGC
>JBBSTS010000125.1:0-5049 GCA_038235675.1 Myxococcota bacterium
CACCTTGGCCGCCATCCGCAGCGCCAAGGTGGCGCTCAAAGGCCCCACCACCACGCCCTCGGGCGGCGGCCACGTCAGCGCCAACGTGCAGATGCGGCGCAAGCTCGACCTCTACGCCGCCATTCGGCCGATCCGCTCGGTGCCCGGCGTCCCCACGCCCTACCGCGACGTCGACTTCGTCATCGTGCGGGAAAACACCGAGGGGCTCTACGCTGGCCTCGAGCATGAAGTCAGCCGTGGGGTCGTGGTGTCGATGAAGGTGGTTTCCGAGGCGGCCACCCGCCGGCTGGCGAAGGCGGCCTTTGCCTACGCGCGGGCCCACAAGCGCAAAAAGGTCACCGTCGTTCACAAGGCCAACATTCTCAAGCTTGGCGACGGCCTGTTTCGCCGCCTGGTTTTCGAGGAGGCCGCCGCCCACCCGGACATCCCCTGCGACGAGGTTTTGGTGGATGCTTTGTGTATGCGCCTGGTGCGCGACCCGTGCCAGTTCGACGTTCTGGTGCTGGAAAACCTCTACGGCGACATCGTCTCGGACCTGGGCGCCGGCCTGGTCGGCGGCTTGGGCATTGTGCCTGGCGCCAACATCGGCGACCATGCGGCAGTGTTTGAAGCAGTTCACGGCGCAGCGCCTGACATCGCTGGCAAAGGGCTGGCCAATCCTACGGCGCTGCTCAAAAGCGCGGTGTTGATGCTCGAGCATTTAAAAGAACATGCGGCCGCAAAGCGCCTCGGCGACGCGGTCGACGAAGTGTTGGGGGCGGGAAAAGTCCGCACCGGCGACTTGGGGGGCAAGGCCAGTACGGCCGAGTTCACCCAGGCGGTCGTCGCAGCGGTGACAGGCAAGTAAACAAACGGGCTCCGAGGAGATCTGATTGATGACCGACGCATTCGAAGCGAGCAGCATCGAGAGCAACGCCCCTCCCAAAGCCCCCAGCAAGACCCGCCGGCCGGACGCCGACGACACGGACGGCAAGGTGTCCGACCCTGTCCGCATGTATTTGCGCCGCATGAGCTCGGTGCCCCTGCTCACCCGGGAGGGTGAGGTGGAGATCGCCAAGCGCATCGAAGAGGGCGAAAAAGAAATTTTACGGGTGGTGATGTGCTCGCCCATCGCCCTGCAAGAGATTTTCGACGTCGGCAGCAAGCTGCAGGCCTCCAAGATCCACCTGCGCGAGGTGGTACGCGACTACGACGAAGAATCTGACGCAGCGGCGCTCGACGTACGCGTCGCGCAAGTACTCGACAAAATCGAGCGGCTGCGGTTTTTGGGGGAGCGCATGGGCGGCGGCGTCCCCGCCGACGTCGCCCTTGCCGATCCACAGGAGCGCGCCAAGGCGGCCAGTGGCAAGCAGCAGTTCGACGAGCACCTGCAGCAGATGCAGCAGACGCTGGAAGACTTACGTCTGCACAAAAAGCAGATCGAGCGGGTGGTGCTGCGCCTCAAGGCCCTTATCCGCCGGGCCGACAAAGCCGAAGGGGAGGCGCGCCACCTCGAGCGACGCCTCAAAGTGCCACGCAAGGACGTGGGTCGGGTGCTGGATCAGGCACGCGAGGCCAAGCTCGATGTGGTACCCCTAGGCCGCCGCAGCAAGGTGCAGGTGCGCGACCTGCAGGATTTCGAGCAGGTCCTCAAGAGCATGGCACGGACGCTGAAGAAGGTTGAGGAGGAGGGAAAGATGCCCCTCGATCTATTGCGGCGCGCCTGTGGTACGATCATCCGCGGCGAAATCAAGGCGGACCACGCCAAGACGGAGCTGGTGGAGGCCAATCTGCGCCTGGTTGTCTCCATCGCCAAGCGCTACACCAACCGCGGCATGCAATTCTTGGACCTCATTCAGGAGGGCAACATCGGCCTGATGAAGGGGGTCGACAAGTTCGACTACCGTCGCGGCTACAAGTTCAGCACCTATGCCACCTGGTGGATCCGCCAGGCAATCACCCGCGCCATCGCTGACCAGGCCCGCACCATCCGCCTGCCGGTGCACATGAACGAGCTGGTCAACAAGCTCATCCGCACCAGCCGCTACTTGGTCCAGGAGCTGGGCCGCGAGCCGGTGCCCGAAGAGATTGCCTGCAAAATGCAGCTGCAGCTGGAGAAGGTGCGCAAGGTCCTCAAGGTGGTGCGCGAGCCGCTGAGCCTCGAGACGCCCATCGGCGAGGAGGAAGACTCGCACCTGGGCGACTTCAACGAAGACAAGGGGGTCCAATCGCCTTCGGACGCGGCGATCTCCACCAATCTGGCCGAGCACACCCGCCGGGCGCTGGCGACCCTGACGCCGCGCGAGGAAAAGATCCTGCGGATGCGCTTCGGCATCGGCGAGAAGAGCGAGCACACCCTCGAGGAGGTGGGCCAGGACTTCAAGGTGACCCGTGAGCGCATCCGTCAGATCGAGGCCAAGGCGCTGACCAAGCTGCGTCATCCCGCCCGCACCAAGGAGCTGCGTGCCTTCGTCGACATGTCGAATTTGGGGTAACCGGAGCGCCGCCAGGATGGTATGCTAGAGGACGTCCGCCGCGAAAGTAAGCCCGATGACCCACGATAAAAACCTGAATTCTATCAATAACCTCGTTCTGCCTCAGGTCGCCGGGCGCCGTGCCGGCGACGGTCGGGCCCCCAGCCGCCTGCGCCAGGTACAGGCGCTGGAGAAGAAGCTGCTGCGCGCCGGCCCCGTCGGACCCGAGGCCCTATTCATCGCCATGGTGGTGCAGCAGGCCGAGCAGCAGCCCGGCAGAGTCGGCCCCATCCTGCGCATTCTTCCAACGCAGCTCAAGCGCCAGCTGAACCGGGGCACCTGGAGCGCGCAAGAGGCCCGTCTGCTGGCCGCGCCAGGATTGCCGCAAACAGAGGTCGCCGCCTACTTTGCGGGCAGCCTCAATTTCCCCAGCCTGTTGCGCCTGTTGCCCTTCGCGGTGGCACAGAAGCTGCTGCAGGCGCGCGGCGAGGCCATCGCAGAGTTCTTCAAGAGCTGGAGCGACAGCATCCATGCCAACGCCAAAGCCGACAAGGAGGCGGCGCAGCGGGCTCAGAAGGCGGGCCAGCAGGTGCAGCGCGCCAACCGCACGCGCGTCGCGCGGCAACAGGCCGAGCGTGCCGCCGCCCTGGCGGCAACGGAAGTCGCCTGGAGCGCCCAAAACGACACCTTCGTCGCGGCGGTCACGGTAAGTGCGATGGCCGGCGCCAGCTTCGTTTCGCCTGACGCCGAATTGCCGGTCAGTTGGACCCCGACCGCTTTGGCGCGTCGCGTTGAGATCCCCGCCGAGATGTTGCGCCCAGCGCCGTTGGCACCGGTCGAGCGCACCGAGCTCAGCGTCAACGTGCGCCACGGTAAACGGCCCGGCGTCTAAGGCCTGAGCCCGATCCCAGCGGCGCAAAATCTGCGTCGCGGCTGCAGAGTTTTCATCAAATTCGACGGACGCCCCTGCGCTATGCCGTCGCATCTTGCGTCTTCTTGACCTCGCCGACCGCGAGACCTGCGCGGCGTGGCATGATTTGGCGCGGCAAGGCGGACCGCAGCTACCGATCTGGCCTGATTTGTCCATATGGCACGTGCTTTGCAAAAGGCTGAGGTGGAGCGGAACACACTTTACGCAACTAAATCAGCAGCAAGGACCTTCCCATGGCCGCCAGTGAAAATGCACACCGCGAACTCGACCTTTACGTACGTCAAATCAGTAAGGTCCCCTTACTTAGCCCCGCGGAGGAAAGTCGGCTTGCCTTCCTCTACCGCCGCGAGCGCGATCCCAGCGTCGAGCAGCAGCTGGTGCTCGCCAACCTGCGGTTCGTGGTCAAAATCGCGCGCCAGTACGGTGGCTACCGGCTGCCCCTGCTTGACCTGGTCCAGGAAGGGAACCTCGGCTTGGTCACGGCAGTGCGCAAATTTGAGCCCGAGCGCGGCCACCGACTGATCTCGTACGCGCATTGGTGGATCCGCGCGCACATGCAGAGCTACATCATGCGCAACTGGTCGCTGGTCAAAATTGGCACGACGCAGGCCCAGCGCCGCCTCTTTTTCCGCCTGCGCTCGACCCGGCAGCAGCTGGAGCAGCAACAGCTGAACGGCGAGGCCGCCTCGGACGCGGCCCTCGGGCTACAGCTGTGCGTCGCGACGCAGGAGATCAGCAACATGGAGACGCGCCTGCGCGACCGTGACCATTCGCTCGACCTGCCCGTCGTTGACGCCTGTCAAGGCGCTTCGGTGGACGTTCTGCAAAGCGCTGCCCCCAGCCAGGAGGAGGGGATCATCGGCAAGCAGCTGCGCCAGCGCCTGCGGCGGGCCATCGATGCCAGCATGGCGATGCTGTCCCCCAAGGAGCGCTACGTCATCCAGCATCGCCTGCTGCATGCCGAGCCGCCGACCCTGCTGCAGATCGGCAAGGTCCTGCGGATCTCGCGCGAGCGCGTCCGGCAGATCGAGGGCGAGGTGATCCGCAAGCTACGGCAGCTGATGATGCCGCGCGCAGTGGCCTAAGCCGCGGGTCAATTGAGGTGGCTGCCGGGGACGTGGTAGGTCCCCGGCATGTCGCCGCCGCGCCCGCCGCCGCCGCGCGCCTTTCGTCGTGGCGCAATGATCGCTGGTTTGGCGGTCTTGCTCAGCCGCGTCTTCGGCCTGCTGCGTGAGCAGACTTTCGCCTATTTCTTTGGCGCCAGCCGCGAGTACGACGCCTTTCTCACCGCCTTTCGCATCCCTAACCTGCTGCGCGACCTGCTCGCCGAGGGGGCGCTTTCCACCGCCTTCGTCTCCTGCTTCGTCGGCGTGCTGCAGTCCGATGGCAAGGCGCGCGCCTATCAGCTTGCCAATCGCGTCAGCAGCGCCCTGGCGCTGCTTTTGTTGGTGCTGGTGAGCGTGGGCATCGCTGCTGCGCCGCTGCTCTGTGCGGCGATGGCCCCGGGCTTTGACCCCGACAAGCTCGCCCTGTGCATCAAACTAACGCGTTTGATGTTTCCCTTCATTTTACTGGTGGCGCTGGCGGCGGTGGCGATGGGCATGCTCAACGCCGAGGGCTCTTTTGCGGTACCCCAGTCGGCCTCCACCTTTTTCAACGTCGTCA
>JBBSTS010000126.1:0-5047 GCA_038235675.1 Myxococcota bacterium
CGATCCGCACCGACTGTGTGCTGCTTCAGGCCGTGGCCACACAGGCGAAGTGTTGCGCGGCGCAGAGTACGAAGCTAGCAAAGTGGTCAACTGTCGACTGAGCAGCAGACACACGCTGCTGCGCAAGCAGGCGGCCCAGGCGCGCGATGAGCGGGCCCAGCAACGCAACTTCGGGCAGGCCTTCGTCGCCCCATCGGCGCCGTCGCCAGCCGCCCCGCAGAGCGGCCCGCGGATCCAAGTCGTGCACCCTATCGGCGCCCGGACTGCCGCCACCGTGAATATGTTGACGCGCCGTTATAGCCGCAGCAGTTCGCGCTCGAGCTCGAGCTCCTCGCTCGAGGGGGGCTCGGCGCAATCCTTCATGCCCGCGAGGCGGCAGGTAGGCTTCGAGGTCAGATAGGCTTTAAAGCTGCGCCATGCCGGCGTCGCCGCCACGGCAACGCATGCAGAGGCGGTTGCCCGGACCGCTCGACAAAAAGATGCGGTCGCAGGCCAAGCAGGTGCGGGCGCCCAGGGCCGCGGGCGCCGCCCGCCGGCCGGGTCGCTCGCCAGCCAAATCGGCGGCGACGCCTTTGACCTGCCGCACCATCGCCTCGCTCAGGCCCAACTCGGCGGCGCGGCGCAACACGGCGGTGGCGGTGAAGCCCTCCTGGCTCATCGCCTCCAAAAAGAGCTCGCGGTCGCCCAGCATGCCCTCGATGATGCGGCGGTCCAGACGCGGGTCGTCACGAAAAGAGGGGCCGAGGATTTCGCTGGGGCCACCGCCGGGGGTGGCGGGGGCGGTGGGGCGCAGGGTGAGGGGCACGACCTTGGCCAAACCTTCGGTGGCGTGCTCGTCGTCGCTGTTGGCACCGCCGCTGCCGCTTTTCGGCGTGCCCATCGGCGCCAGCGTCGGGGGCGAAGGGATCGTGGAGGCGTCGGTGGGGAGGCGCACTTCGTTGTCCGGCTGGTCTGCCTTGGCTTCTCTCACGTTGGCTTCTCCCTGAGGCTGTTGCGGGTGATGTGCCGCAGCATGACCGCGGGCGCGAGCGTCTTGAACTTTGAAAAGGCTGCGACCAGTTAGGGCCAAAATTCGCCCTCTGTCAAGGCGTTTGGCCTATTTGGGTCGCGAGCTTTCGCGGCGGCGCTCGCCAGAGCGCCACTGCGCCTCCCATTCGTCGAAGCGGCGGGCGATCCAGATGGCGGCACCGATGCCGACGCTAAAGCCGACGCCGGTCATCGAAAAATTACTCGACTCGGCGCCCCACAGCAGGTGGCCAAAGGTGGCATAGCCGCCGCCGCTGCAAAGCAGCGCCAGGCTCACCCATTTGAACCACGGCGGTAGCCGCCAAGGCGGCGGCGCGTCGGTCTGCCGTGCCCGTGCCGCCTCCGCCTGCATGATCAGCCAGCGGCCGCCGAGGATGCCGGTGGACACCGCCAGGCCGACGCTGACGAACCAGCTGTTGGCGTAGCCGCTGCCCTGCCACTGCGCCTCGCGCGGCGTCGCCAGCAGCAAAAAGGCGGCGCCGGCCACGAAGAGGACGAGGGCGCCGACGCGCCAAACCCACGGCGGCACCTGTGCCAACAGCTGCGCCACGCGCTCGCCAAGCGCCCGGGCAAATCGTGTCACCGATCCAGGCCGCGTCGTCGGGCCCAGATCGATGTGGCGCAGGTCGAGCTCCTCGAGGCGCACGCGCGCCAGGTAGGAGGCCATGGCATCGTCTGCGTGCGGCGGCCGCGGGACGCCGTTTGCTTTGGGCGGTAGGGCGCTCATTCGAGGGCGCGCAACAGGCCGGGAAGGTACAGCGCTGGCGGCCGATAGCCCAGCAGCGTGCAGAGGGTGGCCGCCAAATTGGCGAGGCCGGCGTCGGGGTGAGGACAAAATTGCAGGCGCTTGGCGGCCACCGCCTGGCAGATGGCCGTGCCCTCGATCAACAGCGGCACGGGGTTGAGGGTGTGGCTGGTTTTGACCCGCATGTTGCCGGCCGCATCCTTCTCGAGCATCTGCTCCGCGTTGCCGTGGTCGCCGGTGACCACCAGGGTGCCGCGGTGGGCGTGTACCGCCGTGCGCAGTGCGCCCAGTGCCGCGTCCACCGCCTCCATCGCCGCGACGGTGGCCGCAAGGTTGCCGGTGTGGCCGACCATGTCGCCGTTGGGGAAGTTGACGCGGTAAAACGAGGCGGCCTCAGAGGCGAGGGCGTCGGCCACCGCCGCGGCGATCTGCGGGGCGCGCATGCCCGGTTGGGCGTCGAAGGGCGGCGGCAGCGAGGGGATCTCCACCGCCGCCTCCAGTCTCGGGTCGAAGGCGCCGCTGCGGTTGCCGTTCCAGAAGTAGGTGACGTGCCCAAACTTTTGTGTCTCACTGCAGGCCCATTGGCGCACGCCCTGGGCGCAAAGCAGCTCCGACAAGGTCGCGTTGATGCTGGGCGGCGAGACCAGATAGGTGCGCGGCCGCTGGGTGTCGCCGTCGTACTGGGTCATGCCGACGAAGCGCACCTGTGGCCGGTGGGGCCGGGCGAAGCCAGAAAACGTCTCTTCCTCGAAGGCGCGCACCATCTCCAGCATGCGGTCGCCGCGAAAATTGAAGGCGATGACGGCGTCGCCGTCTTCGATGGGGCCGACGGCGTGGCCGCCGCGCAGCACCACCAAGGGCGGCAGCTCCTGGTCGGTGCAGTCGGGAAAGGCGGCGCGGTGGGCGGCAATGCCGGCGGCGAGGCGCGCGCAGCCGCGCGGGTCGTCGTCGCCGTCGCCCACTTCCCCCAGCACGTGGGTGCGCCAACCGCGGGCCACCATGGCCCAGTCGGCCTCGTAGCGGTCCATGGTGATGCGCATACGGCCGCCGCCCGAGGCGATGGCGTAGTCGCTGCCGTCCACGGCAGCCTGGGCCGCCGCCAAGCAGGCCTCGAGGCGCTCGACGAACGGCAGGGCGCTCTGCGGCGCCACGTCGCGGCCGTCCAGCAGGGCGTGGACGTAGACGCGCCGCAGGCCGGCGCCTTGGGCGCCGGCGATGAGTGCCAGGAGGTGGTCGATGTGGCTGTGGACGTTGCCGTCGGAGAGCAGGCCAAGAAGGTGCAGGGCGCCGTCGCTTTTTTGCAGCTCGGCGACCAAATCTTTCCACGCGGGGGCGGCGAGCAGGGCGCCGGAGGCGACCGCCTCACCCACCCGCTTGGCGCCCTGGTCGACGACGCGCCCGGCGCCCATGGCGTTGTGGCCTACCTCGCTGTTGCCCATGTCGGCGTTGCTGGGCATGCCGACGGCGGTGCCGTGCGCCCGCAGGCTGCAGCTCAAGGGGCCAGCCCGCAGGGCGTCGAGGTTGGGGGTGGCGGCTGCAGCGACCGCATCGCCAGCGTCGTCTTTGCCGCGGCCCAGGCCGACGCCATCCATGATCGCCAAGACGACGGGGCCGAAAGGTTGCGGCGCCCCCACGGGGGTGAGCGACGGTGCCGCGACGCTCACGGCCGGCGCCCAGTGATGGCGCGGTAGAAGGCACGGCGCAGCTCGTGGTGGCCGCGATTGTTGGGGTGGATGCAGTCCTGCTCACTGAGCCAAAGGGTTGGGTCGCTGCGGTCGTGGTGGT
Source organism: Myxococcota bacterium (assembly GCA_038235675.1). GTDB lineage: Bacteria > Myxococcota > XYA12-FULL-58-9 > XYA12-FULL-58-9 > JBBSTS01 > JBBSTS01. The sequence continues at coordinate 3,557 of JBBSTS010000126.1, forward strand.
CGTTGGCGTCGACGGCGTAGTTGAAGCCGTGGCCCAAGAAGCTGCGGTGGGCGTCGATGGGCACCACCCGCAGGGTGGGGCGCTGCAGCTGGGCCCCCTCGCCGGCCGCCAGGATGCGGTTGAAGTTGTCCGCCAGAGCCAAGTAGCCCAGCTTCCACTGCTGCAGCGCGTGGCTCAGCCCCGCGAAGCGCAGGCCGGAGATGCACAGGTGGGCGGAGTCGGTGCCGTCGGTCATGTCGTAGATGGTGCTAAAGTAGAGGGTCACGCCGTCGGGGAAGCGTTGGGGATCGTTGAAGAAGCCGAAGACCTCCTCGAGGTCCTGCAGCGCGGCGGCGAAGGTGGCGCCCTCGAGGCTGCCGCCGGGGCCGAGCTCGCGCCGTAGGTTGTTGCCGCCAGCGGTCAGCACCACCACCGTGTGGCCGCGTAGCGCCGATTGCTCGCCGCTGAAAAGGTGCTTGCGCAGGCGCGGCAGCTGGCGGTGCAGGATGCCGTCGGTGGTCTCGCCGATGACCGCGCCGTTGTAGAACGCCAGCTGTGGGCCGAAGCGTGCCACCAGGTCCTCACCTTGATGGCCGGGATAGAAGGCATCGACGTTGCGGTGCAACAACGAAGCGTAGCTCATGGCGGCAGAGCTGGCGCCGGCGCCGGCGCTGATCGAGTCGCCTAAAACAACCAGGCGAGCCGCCTGGCCCACCGCCGCCGGGCCGCGGCCGTGCGCGTGGCCCACCTGGCGCGGCGCGTTGAGACGGACCTCGGTGAGTGCGGCGCTGGCCGCGTGGCCCTTGCTCTTGGTGGCGACGCTGCGCTGCAGGCTGGTGCTTGGCGCGCCGCCGCAGGCGCCCAGGCTCCAGGCGCCTCCCAGCGCCAGGGCGCCGAAGAAGGTCTGGCGCACGCGGCGCAGGGCAGGCAGGGCATGGCGGCGCAAAAAGCGCGAGGTAAAGCGGTCCATCGGTACTCCTTTGACGTGCAGCCGGGCGCAGCGGCGCCGCGGAGCGTGAAACGTCTCTGGCGGCGACAGCACGCCAGGCTGACTTATTCCTACTCGAGGCCTTGCCCAGCCTAGCGAGTCGTAGGACCTTATAGCATGCCCGCCGCGCCAGAAGAAGATGCCCTCACGGCGGCCCTGTGGCGGGCCCGGCAGCGTGCCGACGAGCGCGATGCGAAGGTGCTGCTGCGCCTGCACGTGGTGCTGCCGGCCTGCGACCCGTGGCGCCTGTGGCAGCGCGCCTGGCGGCGCCAGGCCGCCTTGCCGCAATGCAGCGTCGTCGCCGTCCACGACGGCAAAGACGGCCTGTGCGCCGCCGGCTGGGGCAGCGTGGTGCGCCGCCGGCTGCGTGGTCGGCAGCGCTTCGCCGCCGTGCGGCTGCAGCAGGACGTCCGGCTGCCCGACGACCTGCTCGGCTTCACCCGCGACCGCGATGCCTGGCTGCTCAGGGTGCCGCGCCCGCAGGTGGACCGCATGGAGTACGCCTTCGAGGTCACCCACCCGAG
>JBBSTS010000127.1:0-5043 GCA_038235675.1 Myxococcota bacterium
CCTGCGCCAGGCCGCTGTAGCCAAAGTCGCCGAAAGCTGCGCCGGCGGCCGGCAAGAAAGGGCGCCACAGGCGCACGTCCACCCGCGACGCCATCGCCCCGACGAAGGTGAGGATGGTCGCCAATTTGACCAGCACCATCGCGACGTTGAAGCGCGCGGCCTGCTGCACACCGCCAAGCAGCAGCGCCGACAGCGCCCACACCACCGCCACCGCCGCGACGTTGCACCCCGGTTTCCCGAAAGCGCCGAGGGTCAGGCCGCCCCGCTGCAGCAGGGCCGACAGGTAGGCCGACCAGCCCACCGCGACGCTGGCCGCCGCCAGGCTGTAGACCAGCAGCAGGGTCCAGCCGATGGCAAAGCCCACCTCGCGGCCAAAGGCGAGGCGCGCGTAGGTGTAGGCGGTGCCGGCACCAGCAACCATCGACGCCAGCTCGCTGTAGCACAGCGCCGCCAACAGGGCGCACAGCCCCGCCAGCCCAAACGCCAACACGATGGCGGGGCCGGTGCGGGTGGCGGCCACTTGGCCGCCCAAAACGAAAAGGCCCGTGCCGACGATGGCGCCAATCCCTAAAAAGGTCAGCTGTAGGCGCCCGAGGGTGCGCGGCGCCTGCGGGCGCTCGGGGGCGAGGTCGGCGGCGGAGTTTGGCATCGGGGTTTGGTCGCTCCACGCCTTGTAGAGTAGACTACCCCGACGATGCTAGGGCGCCCGCACAAATCGGCCACGGCAAAAAAATTCGGCCTGGCCCTGCTCGCAGCGTTGGGCCTGGGCGGAATTTTACAGGCGCACTGCAACGAGACGGTCACCCTGCGCGGCAAGCTGGTGAGCGGCCGGGACCTGCTTCCTCTGCACGCCCTGCAGCAGGGGGTGGTCACCACCGTCTACGCCTCCTTGGGCGAGCACGTCGACAAGGGCGCACCGCTGCTTGGCCTCGACCCCAACCTATCGCCGGAGGGCCTGGTGGAGCAGGAGCGTCGGCTGGCCGCCCAGCAGCTGAGCCACGCCCAGCTGCAGCGTACCTACGACCGCGTCGTCCAACTGCTCGCAAAGCCGGAGCAGACACGGACCGTAGCGCTCAAAGACTTGGGCGTCAGCGGCGACACCTTCGCCTTGATCAGCGACCTGTACAGCGCCCGACTCGAGCTCGACGGCGCCTCGGAGGCCAGCCGCCACCGCAGCGGCCAGCAAAAGGCGCACACTGCCTCGGAAATTGCCCTCGCCGAGCGCAACGTCGCGCTGCTGACGCGCAACTTGGAGCTGAGCCGCCAGAGCATCGCGGCGCGCGACAGCGCCCTGCAGGCCAAGCGCCGCGACTTTGAAAATCTCGGCAAGCTGGCAGAAAAAGGGCTGGTCAGCAGCACCGACGTCACCCGCGAGCGCGACGGCCTGTTGCAGGCGGAGATGGTGGTGGGCGACGCCCGCAAGCAAAACGATCAGCTGGAGCTCGACATCTCCAACCAGCGGCTGCACATCTCGGAGCTGAAAAGCCAGGACGACAGCGCCGCCGAGGAGGGGGAGCAGCGCGTCCACGCGGCACAGGTGCGCTACGACCTGCGCCTGGCACGGCTGGCCGAGTGGAAGGCCGCCCTCGCGCAGCAGCTCGCCGAGCAGGCGCAGGTCCCCGGCGGCGCCCCCACCAAAGAGGCCAAACAGACGCGCGTCGTCCACAGCCCCGTGGCCGGCACCCTGGTACAGGTGGGCTACGGCCTTCCTGGCGACCACGTCGAGCGCGGCTTTTTGTTGGCGCTGATCCGGCCGGAGGGTGCCTTGGCCCGGGCACAGCTGCAGGTTTCTCCCCTGGACGTTTTGCGCCTGCGCAGCGGCCAGCCGGCACGGGTCGAAATTGACGCCTATCCGGCCCGCCGCTTCGGCCGCCTGCCAGGATGCATCGACCAGATCTTCGCGCTGCCGGACGGCAACAGCTTTTGCGCCACCTTGTCGCTGGGCCAGACGAGCCTGCGGGTTTACGGGGTGGAGGCGGCCCTGCTTCCCAACCTCACCGTGCACGCCCAGGTCACCGTCAACCGTCGGCGCCTGTGGGAGATCGTGAGCGGCCGGTGAGGCTGTTCTGCTTTTTTTTGGGCGTCTACTTATTCTCGTCGCTGGCGCCCGCGCGCGCCGACGACCCGTCGTCCGACTTGAGCCATCCCGAAGATTTGCAGGCGGTCGCCGAGCCCCTCAACGAGGGCAGCCTGGACCCCAGCCTGCCGCTGACGCTGCCGGATGCCGTGGCCCTGGCGCTGCGCCAGAACCCCACCGTGCGCCTGGCCGCCCTGCAGCGGGTGGTCGAGCGCTTCGCGGTCTACGTCGCCTACGACCGCTTTAAACCGCACTACACCACCGACCTGCGTGCCGGCGTCGGCGCCGCGCGCGGTCCGGCTGCCCTGCAGGACCCCGACGGGCTGAGCGTGGCGCTGACGCCACACCTCGAGTGGCTGCTGCCCACCGGTACCTTTCTGAGCGCCGATCTGCAGGCCAACCGCTATCTTTCGGGGACGACGATCTTCCCGCAGCCCTATGGGGCCCAGCTGCAGGTGGGCTTTCGTCAATCGCTCCTGCGCGATTTCGGCCCGCAGGTGGGGCGCGCGACACAGCGCTCGGCGGTGGCGCGCGACGGGGCGCGCAAGATGGCCTACGCCAGCACCCTCTTGGCGCAGCTGCGTCAGGTGATCGAGGCCTACCGCGCCTACAGCCAGACCAGCATGCAGCATGCCATCGCGCAAAAAGGGGTCCAGCGGGCCCGCGACGTGCTGAGCAACAACGAACAGATGGTCGCCGCCGGCCGCCTGGCACGCGCCGATTTGGTACAGGTACAGGCCGACATCGCCAGCCGCGAGGCCAACTTGGCGGCCGCCGAAGCTCAGCGCACCGCGGCTCAAATTGGCCTGGCGCAGCTTTTGGCCCTGTCACCGACGACGCCGATGGTGCCGGTGCCGGAGGCCCCCGTGCGGCCTTTGAGCCTCAGCCTCGAGCAGGCCCGCGCCCTGGCCCTGCGCCTGCGGCCGGAGTACGCTGCGGCGGTGCTGACCGAGGCGCAGGCGGGTGAGGGCGTGGTGCTGGCCCGCAATGCCCGCCGCTGGGACCTGGCGCTGAGCGGCCACCTGCAGAGCGGCGGCGTCGACGCGCGCGCCCTGCCGGCGCTGGGGACGGTGGGCAGCGGCCGCAGCCAGGCCGCGTTTATCGGCATTACCCTCAATACCCCGCTTTTCGACGTCAACCAGGACGAGCCGGTGGTGGTGGCACGGGCGCAGCTGGCGCAGGCACGCATCGCGCGGGCGACCACTGCCATCAACGTCGCGTTGCAGGCCGACGGCGCCCTGCGCAACCTGCACCTGCAACAGCGCGTCTATCGCCTGGCGGTCAGCGCCCGCCGCCTATGGGGCCGCAACCTTACCAACGAGCAGGAGAAATTGTTGGCGGGTCGCAGCAGCACCTTCGTGGTACTGCGCTTCGTCGACAACCTGGTAAACGCCGAGGGCAACGAAATTGCCGCACAGGTCGCGCTGCAGAATGCGGTGACGGCGGTGGAGGCGCAGACGGGCTCTCTGCTGGGTAAATACGGCATTCAGCCCGAATGAGCGGATCTCGTCCCACCTTGCATTACATCGTTGACAGACGGCTTTTAGGAGCGTAAGTTGGTGGACGTAATAGAGTTTCGCAGGATTAATAAAATGCCCATTTCATCAAATAATGGATTGACAAAATCAAGTTCGCTTTTTCTGGCCCCACAGACGCAGAAGAACGACTATTTCAGCAAAGCCTTCGCCAACGTCGACGGATTTTCTTTCGCTGGGCGTATGGGCCTGCGCCAGGGGCGCTACACCATCTCCAACCCAGCGCTGTGCCCCGGCGACGCCCGCACGATGCGCGCCGAGCTCCAGATCGCCGCCAACACCGGGTTGGTAGGGACGCAGGACCACAAAGCTGGCCTGCGCATGGCCTTGAAGGGCGATGCCATCACCCTCCCCACCGCCGCGACGAGCGCAGAAGCTGCCGCGGCGCAGATCGGCCTTCTGGCGCTCAAAGTCGGCGACTCCGTAGCCGCCGTGGCACAGAGCCCCCTGGACGGCCAGGCCGTCGCCGGCTCCGTCCTCATGGGCGCCATGACCGGCCTTGGTCTGTATGTGCCCACGTGGGCGGACGCCAAAGGGCTCGCCGCCCTCGGCACGCTGGGCGCCGCCAAGGTCGCGACACAGCTTGGCCGCGCCGCCGTCGCGCTGTCGAGCCGCGAGGAGGTTCAGCGGGCCGTGGGTGCGAGCGCCAGCGCCCTGAGCGGCTGGATTGGGACTGCGGCCAGCCATATGGGCGCCGCCTGCAGCACCGTCTTCATCGGGCCTGCCGGCACGCCGGCACAGCAGCAGGCGCAGCGCATCGGCCAGGCGGCGGTGAACCTTGGGAAGACCTTCAATCAGCGCCTCACCAACGTCGATTTGGGCATCAAGCCCTCGGTTGCCGCCGAGTTCCGCGTCGGCCCCACGGAGTTGGTTTTCATGAAGGGCAACCTTATCGGCGACAAGAGCATCGAGCCCATGCTCGCGGAGCTTGGTGAGCAGCTGCAGGATCTGAGCCAGGCCCTGCTCAGCCCTGTAAGCCTCAACTTGGCCCAGCTGGTCGACCTGTCGGCCACCGACCTCGAGCTCAAGGTCGGGTTGGACGGCACGGCCGCCCTTCCCGGCGTCGCCGCCGCCTACGGCAGCGGCACGCGCACCACCCACGTTCAGGGCAAAAACCTCAGCCTGCGCCTCGGCGCCGCCGCAGACAGCCAGTGGCCGACCCTGGAGGTGAGCCACGCGTTCACTGCCGGCCACGACGCGGCGGCCCCCAGCCGCCGGATCAGGCTGAGCGCCAACGTCGGCCTCGAGCCGGGCACCCAGCGCCTCGCGCCGGCGACGGCCCGCGCCGCAGCCGACGTGACGCCGATCGCGACGAGCGAGGCTCCGACGGACGCCGCCGCCACCAGCGACTACCTCACCCAGATATTGAGCCACTTGCTGACCCACAGCACCGCCACGGGTCAGATCACCCTGACGAAAAAAGGCTGGACG
>JBBSTS010000128.1:0-5005 GCA_038235675.1 Myxococcota bacterium
GATCAGCGCGAGCGCCGCCGGGTGGCGGCGGCGCTAACGCCGCCGGTGGCAGCCGTGCTGCTCACCTACGGCAGCTTAGGAGCCGCCGGCCTGCCGCTTTTGCCGACCACCGTCGCAGTGCTGCCATGGGCGGTGCTGGGACTGGGAGGCGGCGCCGTATGCAGCATAAAGGCCCCTGGCGCCCCAGGCCTGTGGCGCGGCTGCAGCCTGGTGGCCGCGGCGGCGGCGCCGCTGGCGCTCGCCGGCAACTCGGCGGCCCAGCCACTGGCCTGCGTGCTGCTGCTGCTCTGCGGCAGCGCCGCGGCAGCGCAATGGATTGTGCTGGGACGCGTTTTTGGGCACAACCCCGTCTAGTCTCCCCGCCTCGGAAGCTCTCACCTTTCTCCTCGCAGGAGTTTTGCGTTGCCACCTTGCTTGCCGCCGCTCGTCGCCCTCCTCCTAGCCGCTGCCGCCTCTGACGCCGCGCCCCTCTCGGGCGACGCCATCTTGGCGCGCGTCGACCATCAACTGCAGGCCTCCAAAAGCCAGGTCGTGCTGATGGACATGGCCATCGAGGATCCCGGCCACAGCCCGCGCCGAATAGGCCTGCGCATGCACATGGCCGGCGACCGCCGCAAAATTCAGTTTCTTTACCCGGGCGACATGAAAGGCATCGAGGTGCTCAACCTTTCGTCGGCGCAGACCTACGTCTACATGCCCGCTTTCGGCAAAGTGCGCCGCATCGCCAGCCACCTGCGCGACCAGACGCTGTTCGGCTCGGACTACAATTTCGACGATTTCAGCACCATTCGCCTGCACGACAACTTCGACGCCCGGGTAACCGGTGAGGACGCCACCAGCTGGCAGCTCACCGCCACGCCGAAAAAAGAAGCTGCGGGGTCTGCCGTGACGCGCCTGGACCTCGAGGTCTGCAAAGAAAACGCCACCGTGCACCGACTCAAGTTCTACAATCGCCAAGGACAGCACATCCGCACCGAGACGCGCGAGGCCTACGCCTGCTCAGAGGGCGGCTGCGCCCCCCAGCGGACCCAGCTGATCGACCATCGCCACAACGACCATTGGACGGAGGTCACCATCAAGGACCTGCAGCTGGGCGCCACCATCCCCGCCCGCACCTTTAGCCTGCGCGCCCTGCAGCGCCACGAGTAAGGATGCGACGCCTGCCTGCGCGGAGGGGCTGGCGGCTGGCAGCCGCAGCCGTGATTTGGGCCATGTGCACCGGGACGCCCGGCGTTGCCGGCGCCGAGAACGAGCACGTACAGATCAGCGGCCGGGTGCAGAGCGACCTGCGCCTGCGTCCGCGCAGCATTGGCGACGGCGCGTTCTATAACCGCCGCAGCCTGCCGGCCGGCATCGCCCGCAACCGCAACCTCTTCAAGCTGCGTCTGGCCAGCGAGGTGGCCGACGTTGCAGCAATCGTCGACATCGACTTCGTCTGGCTGGGGATGCTCAAAAATGTCGCCACCTTCAACGACCTGACGCTGCGCGACCACGTCGACCCCTACTTCCTGCGCGCCAACGCGGCCTACGTGCAGGTCCACGACTTTTTAGCCACCGGCCTCGATTTGCGCCTCGGCCAGCAGCTGGTCAACTGGGGCAAGGGCGATCAGTTCAACCCCACCAACAACATCAACGCCAACGATTTTTCCGACCCCCTGCAGTTCGGCCAGCAGGTGGCCAACGCCATGCTGCGGGTCGACTACTCGCCGCAGGGCACCTGGACCCTGTCAGGCGTGCTGGTGCCCACCTTCAACCCGGCGGTGCTGCCTTTCTCGGCGCCTCTGGCCCTCTCCAACACCAGCCGCATCCCACTGCCGGATGCGGCGCTGCGGCGCCGCATCGTCGCGCAACAAAACGCGGTGCAAAACGCCACCGGCCTGTATCCGCGCATCGACCAGGCCACCCCCGTGCTGCCGGGCCCGGCCCTCTCCGACGTGCAGTTTGCCCTGCGCGCCGCCTTCAGCCTCTACCGCCAGGACGCGGCGCTGAGCTACTACCGTGGGCGCAGCGACATGCCCCTGCCGCGGCGCGAAGTCACCACCCCGACCCTGGGCCGTCGGTGCGATCCGCAAGATCCCACCCGCTGCATCAACGGCACGTTGGAGACCAACGTCGAGCTGCACTACCCCCGCATGCAGGTGGTGGGCATCAACGTTGCCGGCGAGGTGCCGCTGCTGGGATTTTTAAAGGAGGAGCCGCCGCCTTTCGGCTACCACGTCGAGCTCGCCCTCATCTCGCCAGCGCGCGCGCCGCTGCAGATCTTCCAGAACGCCGGCGCCGGCCTGCCCGGAGGCGAGTATGCCTACGGCGGCAGCGGCGCGCCGCCCAGCCTGGTGGACGAGCGGGCTTTTTTGAAGTGGAACATCGGCCTCGACTACACCGTCCTGCACCGTTTCTACCTCAACGTGCAGTGGCTACACGGCTTCTTTGACGAATTTGGCGCCGGCGACTTTTTGCATCGGGTCAACGTTCCCATCCGCAGCAGCGTCGCCAACCCCGGCTGCGACGACCCGGATCGCTGTGTCAACGAGTTGGTCCGCAGCCGCCTGGGCGATTATTTGGTCTTCGGGACCGAGAGTAAGTGGTTCGCCGACGCGCTGTTGGCGCGCTTCTTCGTCATCTACGACCTCACCCCGATAATCTATCAGAGCTACAGCGCCCGCAGCGGCCGCCGCGTCGACACGCCCTACTCGCCCTTCTCGGCCCGCGGCGCCTCTGCGGTCCTTTTCCCCGAGCTCACCTACAACGTCGGCGGCGGCCTCGACCTGTCGCTGGGGGCGCTGGTCAACCTGGGGCACTCCTACACCAAATTTGGCGACCCTGCGGTGGGTGGCAGCGAAATTTGGACCCGCGCCCGATACAGCTACTGAGCGCATCCGGCCACAAACAGGTTGTTGCCTTTCGGCGGCAGCCTCGGCACAAGCTCTAAGCCATGGATCCTTTCGCAGTGACCGTGGTCGGGGCCGGATTGGCCGGCTGTGAGGTGGCGCATGCGCTGGCGCAAGCCGGGGCGCAGGTGACCCTCATCGAGATGAAGCCGCAGCGGCGCACGGCAGCGCAAAAATCCGACCATTTCGCCGAGTTGGTGTGCTCCAACTCGTTGCGCTCGCGCAATCCGAACAACGCCGTGGGGCTGCTCAAAGAAGAGATGCAGCAGCTTGGCTCGTTGGTGCTGCAGGCAGCCATGGCCCACCAGGTGCCAGCGGGCGACGCGCTGGCGGTCGAGCGCCAGGGGTTTGGCCGCGCCATCGAGGCGGCGCTGCGCCAGCATCCCAAGGTCACGCATCGCTGTAGCCCGCTGCAGGCCCTGCCGGGCCCAGAGGCGGCACCGACGGTGCTGTGTACTGGGCCGCTCACCGACGCCCCGCTGGCGGCGGACATCGTCGCCCGCTGCGGCCAGGAGCGGCTGTATTTTTACGACGCGCTGGCGCCCATCGTCGTCGGCGACAGCATCGACCGCGACATCGTCTTTGCGCAGTCCCGCTGGGACAAAGGCGACGGCGACGACTATCTAAACTGTCCCCTCGACGCGCAGCAGTACGACGTATTCTACGACGCCCTGGTGGCGGCCGAGTGCATGCCGCTGCACGACTTCGAGTCGCCCAAGTACTTCGCCGGCTGCATGCCCGCCGAGCTGGTGGCCCGCAGCGGCCGCGACGCCCTGCGCTTCGGCGCCATGAAACCGGTGGGGCTGCGCGACCCGCGCACCGGCCGGCGGCCCCACGCCGTGGTGCAGCTGCGCAAAGAAGATTTCCACGGCCAGGCCTATAACCTGGTGGGCTTTCAAACCAAGCTCACCCACCCCGAGCAGCGCCGCGTCCTGCGGTTGATCCCCGGCCTACAGCAGGCTAATTTTTGCCGCTTGGGCACCGTCCACCGCAACACCTACCTCGACAGCCCGCGCCTGCTCGACGACCAGATGCGCCTGCGCACGCAGCCCAACCTGCGCTTTGCCGGCCAGATCACCGGCGTCGAAGGCTACGTCGAGAGCGCCGCCCACGGCCTGTTGGTCGCCCTCTTGCTCATCGCCGAGCAGCGCGGTCAGCCGCTGGCGCTGCCGCCGCCCACCACCGCGCTGGGGGCCCTCGCGGCCCACGTCGTCGGCAGCGCGCGCCTGCCTGGTCGGCCGCATGAGCCGATGAACGTCAACTGGTCGATGATGCCGCCGGCGCCGCCCGAGGTGCGCAAAAGCGACAGCAAAGCCCATCGGGTGGCGCGCGCTCGGCGCGCCTTCGCCGCCTGGGCCAAAGAAGCTGGCCTGATCCTGCGGCCCCTGCCGGCGAGCGCGCCGCACGAGGATGCCGTTGCCCTTTGAGCTGCTGCAGCAGTTCTTGGCCTACTCGCGCCATGAGCGCCGCGACTCGCCGCACACCACCGCCGCCTACGGCTCCGACCTCAAGCGCTTCTTCTTGGCTGCCGCCACCTTGAAGCTCCCCAGCCCCAGTGCCTGGGAACCCGACTTTTTACGTCAGACGCTGGCGCGCGGCGTGCCGGCCGGCAAGCGGCGCCTGGCCCCCGCCACCCTGGCACGGCGGATCAGTGCCCTGAAAAGCTTCTTTCACTGGTACACCCGCACGCAGCTTAAACCCCAGCAGGCGCGCCAGTTCGTCGACCCATGTTTGTTTCTGCGCGCGCCGACGCTGCCGGACAAACTGCCGAAGATCGTCCTGGAGCAAACGGCTTTGGACCTGGTGGCGCCACAGACGCCGCAGGCCCTGCGCGATCTGACCGTGTTGATGGTCCTGTACGGCCTCGGCCTGCGGCTGGCGGAGTGCTGCGACCTGCGCGACGCCGACGTCGACCTGCAGGCGGGCCTGGTCTACGTCGTCGGCAAGGGACAGCGGGCGCGCTCGCTGCCCATTCCGCGCGGCGCCGTCGCCACCCTCGCCACCTGGCGGACGGTGCGGCCGACGGGCGACGCCTTTTTAAGCAGCCCGCGCGGCAAGGCCATCTCGCGGCGCACCGTCGCCCGCATCGTCAACCGCGCCGCGGTCCAGGCAGAGCA
>JBBSTS010000129.1:0-4931 GCA_038235675.1 Myxococcota bacterium
CGCGCGCCGACATCGTCGGCGTCCTCGCGGCCCACGGCGCCCGCCTCTCCGCCTGTGTCCGGGCCGCCCGGGGGCGTGGCGAGCTGGCCGGCAGCAACGTTCGCCTGTTGGTCGATTGGGTCATCACCCCAGGGGGCGAGGTCGGCGACCCGCAGCTGCACAGCCCCGATGAGCCGCTCAGCGCCGCGTTGACCACCTGTGTCCAGGCGACCCTATCCGCCTGCCGTTTTACGCCCTCGCAGGTGGGCGCGCCGGTCCACAACTACCCGTTGTCGACCCTCTAAAGGCCTCTTTTCGGCCCGGTGTACAGGCAGCGTGAGGTGCAGGTCTCGGCAACCTCGACGCCGCAGAGGTTGGGCAAAGGGGGCAGCAGGCGCTCCCAGATCCACATCGCCAACAGCTCGCTGGTGGGATTTTCTAGGCCCTGCACCTCGTTGAGGAAGTGGTGGTCGAGTTGCGCCAACAGCGGCGCAAAGGCGGCTCGCAGCGCGTCGAAATCCTGCACCCAGCCGGTGTCCGGCTGCAGGGGGCCCTCGACGCGGATCTCCACCGCGTAGCTGTGGCCGTGCAGGCGGGCACATTTGTGCCCCGGCGGCACGTTCGGGAGGCGATGGGCGGCTTCGAAGCGCATCGTTCGGGCAATGATGAGGCTCACGCGAGGCCCCTACCAGGCGGATGCCCACGACGGCAAGTCGCGCGCCGCTGTGGGCTGCCTGACCACATTTTTCTGCCCCTGCAAACCCGGTGGTAGCGTCGACGGCATGCGACATGGTGCAACGTTGAAGCTTGGCCTGCTTATGCTTCTGCTCACACCCACGGCACAGGCGTCGATGGTGTTGGACCTCGACGATGCCGCGCTGCTGGCACGCAGCGACGTCGTGGGCGTGGGGAGCGTCAGCCAGGTCCGGGCCCACCTGAGCGGCGATGGCCGCGTCGTCACCTTGGCGACGCTGCAGCTACACCGGCCGGTGCGCGGCTGTGCCGAGGGCGACGCGCTGGTGGTGGAGCTTCCCGGTGGCGAGCTCGCAGGGCTGGCCCACAGCGTCTCCGGTGCCCCGCGCCTGGCCGAGGGCCAGATGATCGTCGCATTTTTGGAGCGCCATGGGCCGGTCTTTCGGCCACTGGGCTTGGCCATGGGGGTGTACTACGTCGATGGCGGCCGCGCAGGGATCTTGTCGGCGCGTCGACACCTGCGTGGCCTCAGCCTGGTGGCGCCGACCCCCACCCCCGGGGGCGCCCGCGCCGGCCGCCAGCCGGTGGCCAGCAGCGAGCCTTTGGCGGCGCTGCTCGCCCGCCTGGACGGCTACCAGGCACAGGCGCTGGTGCGATGAGTCGGCCGTCGCCGCAGGCCGGCCTGGCGCGGCTGCTGATGGGGGTGTTGGTGGCGCTGGCCGCCGCCATGGCACTGCCCATCCTCTTCGGCGACCCGTTGGCGCGGGCGAACGACGACGGCGGCGGCCAGCCGCTCGCCTGCATCAGCAACCAGAGCACCTTTTTTCCCAGCGGCATTCGCTGGTCGATGGCGCCGGGAAGCGCGATCCCTATCCGCATGCAAAAAGATGGGCCTTCGAATCAAAACAGCCCCATCAACATTCCGGCCTCCGTCGCCAACGCCGCCGCCTTTGCCGGCTTTTCCACCTGGCAGGCTGCCAAATGCAGCACGCCCGTGGGCGCTTCGCCCTTCATCGCCTTCGCCCGCGGCAGCGACTACGCGCAACGCGACAACGGCGACAATCCGGCGGCCGGGATCTACAACAACATCGTCTGGTGGGTCACCGATGCCAACAACTGGGGCGCCGACAGCACCACCTTGGCGGTGACCACCGACAGCTACTTTCTCGACACCGGCTTTATCGTCAACGGCGACATCGCCTTCAACGGCATCGATTTCCGCTGGCGCACCACCGACGCCAGCAACAACCTTTACGGCTGCAACGCCGGCAACGCCATCTGCTTCGACATCGCCACCGTTGCCATCCATGAGGTGGGTCACTTCTTGGGCTTCAACCACGTCGGCTGCACCAACGCGGTCATGTACCCGGTGCAGACCCATGCCCAGCAGGTGGTAAGCCTCAGCAGCCACGAGATTGCCGGCGTCTGCGCCTTGTATGCCCCCAATACGGCCGGCAACGGCGCCAGCCCACTGGGCGGCCTGTGCACCACCGACGATGCCTGTGCCAGCAGCCTGCAGTGCCTGCTGCCGCAAAACGTCGTCGCCGGCTCGCCCTATGGGGTCTGCAGCAAGGCCTGCAGCGTCAGCACCGACTGCCCCCTGGCCTACGTCTGTCAGTCGGTCGGCACCCAGGGCAATTTCTGCGCCCCCGGGGTCCACCTTGCCGGCGTCCCGGTGCAGACCGTCGCGCCCACCGGCGACCTCTGTCTTTCCTGCCGCAGCGGCAGCGACTGCATCACGGGGGTGTGCGGCACCATCGGCGGGGTGGGGATCTGCACCCAGACCTGCGCCTCCCCCGCATACGCCTGCCCGCGCGGCTTCGCCTGCACCAACGGTGCGACCGGCAGCAACTTCTGCTGGCCTATCCGCGCCGACCAATGCGCTGCGACCTACCAGGGCCAGCCCCTCAACGCGGTCTGCCAATCTTTGCCCAGCAGCGACCCCAAGGCCGGCATCGTGGCACCCTGCCAGGCGGGGCTTACCTGTTTCGGCTTCAGCAGCGGCCTAGGCGAGTGCGTCGAGGGCTGCAGCACGACCGACACCAGCCAGCTCTGTCGCGCGGGGCTGAGCTGTTGCTTGCAGGTGGATGCCGACGGCCACTGCGTCTCGACCTCGGCGGCCACCTCCGCCGGCGGCTGCTTTCAGATCCGCCATGCCGGCGACTCGTGCGTTCAGGCCAACCAATCGGTTTGTGACGCCAGCACCTCCTGCCTGTACATCGAGGACCCAACCCTGGCCAAATGCTACCGCACCTGCCCGGCGGGCAGCTGCAGCGACGCGGCAGAAAGCTGCGTGGTGTCCCCCTCCAAGGCGCAGATCTGCTGCGACACCAACAGATACGCCGCGAAAGACTTTGCCACCTGCGTGCCGCACGCCGGGCCCTGCCCGCGGGGCATTGGGGTCAAGTGCAGTCAAAACAGCGACTGCGAGTCGCTGATCTGCCTCAAAAACGGCACCGCCGCCGCCTGCAGCGTCGCTTGCCGTGGCGACGCGGATTGCCCGGGTGCAGCCGTCGACGTCAATGGCGACGGCCTTCCCGACGGCGGCTCCAGCTGCATTGCCGCCGGCGCGCAAGCGATGTGTTGGCCGAAGGCAGGGCCCATCGACCTGCCCGCCTGCGCGCTGGTTGGCAATGGCAACGACCAGGCCCCCAGCGGCGGCTGTGCCGGCTGTCGCCAAGGCAAGGCGCAGCCGGGCGACTGGGTGGCATTTTTGGTGCTGGCGGCCTTGTCGCTGCGGCTTAAGCTAGGTGGCGGCCCAAGATCCGCGCCAGCCCTGGGATCGCCGCCTCGACGTGCTTGGCGCCGCTGGGTCGCATCTTCTCGTAGGCGCCCTTAAGGACGCGGTGGCTGCTGTCGGCGGCGCGGCGGTCAGAGACCTTGAGCAGCGTTTGTGCCACCTGTGGCGCCCGCTCCTGTAAGTAGAGCTGTACGTTACCGCCGCCGGCGGCGACGAAGCCCTGGTAGGTCCCCTCGAGCTCCTGCACCGACTCGTCCAGCAGGCGGTCGATGACCTCGGCCAAGATCCCCGGCTTGAGCTTCTTCACCACCATGAAGGCACCCTTGACCGCCAAACCGCCGAGGCCGCTTTTGGCCGCCACCTCGTCGTCCACCAGCTGGGCACACTCCTGGACCACCTGAGGACGTTTGCTTGGCTGCAGTAAGATTTCCGCTAAGGTCGCCATGTTCTCTCACGAAAGACGTTTTGGCGTACTGTAACGCGCTGCAGGGGGGGCGACAAGGTTGGCAAACCGGGCGTGCATGCGCTATCGCCCCAACATGGTACGCGTCCGCATTGGCCCATCGCCCACCGGCGACCCCCACGTAGGCACGGCCTACATCGCCCTGTTCAACTACGCCTTCGCCAAGCAGCAGGGCGGCAAGTTCATCCTCCGGATAGAGGACACGGACCAATCACGTTCGCAGCCGGCTTGGGAGCAGATGATCGTCGACGCCCTTAACTGGCTGGGCCTGCAGTGGGACGAGGGCCCCGACGTCGGTGGCCCGCACGGCCCCTATCGCCAGAGCGAGCGCCGCGCCATCTACCGCGAGCATGCTCAGCTGCTGCACGCGCGCGGCGCCGCCTACCCCTGCTTCTGCAGCAGCGAGCGCCTCTCACAGCTGCGCCTGCAGCAGCGCCAGCGCGGCGTCGCCCCCGGCTACGACGGTGCCTGCCGCCACCTCGATGCCGCCGAGGTGCAACGCCGCCTGGAGGCCGATGCCCCGCACGTTTTGCGCCTGCGGGTTCCGCGCGAGGGTGGCGAGCTGGTGTTCGTCGACAAGCTGCGCGGCGAGGTTCGCTTCGACCCCCAGCAGATCGACGACCAGGTGCTGATGAAAAGCGACGGCATGCCTACCTACCATTTGGCCAACGTCGTCGACGACCACCTGATGCAGATCACCCACGTGATCCGCGCCGAGGAGTGGATCACCTCGACCCCCAAGCACCTGCTGCTCTATCGCGGCTTCGGCTGGGAGGCGCCCGAGTTCGTCCACATGCCGCTGTTGCGCAACCAGGACAAAAGCAAGATCTCCAAACGCAAAAACCCCGTCAGCCTCAACTACTACCGCCAGGCCGGCTTTTTGCGCCAGGCCATGCTCAACTACTTGGCGATGATGGGCTGGACGATGGCCGACGGGCGCGAGAAGTTCGACCTCGCCGCCTTCATCGAGAACTTCGATTTCTCGCGCATCTCTTTAGGCGGCCCCACCTTCGACGTCGCCAAGCTGTCGTGGCTCAACGGCCTCTATCTGCGCGA
>JBBSTS010000130.1:0-4913 GCA_038235675.1 Myxococcota bacterium
AGCGCACGGGCTATCCCACCGGGAGGTCGCCGAATGGATCGCAGGCGCAGGCCCTTTTCAATCAGGTGCAAAACAACATGCTTTACACCTTTGTCGGTGCCGGCCGACAAGAGGACAGCAGTAAGGTGGTCAACATCGACCAAACGCAGCCGGATCCAACGCTGCAGCCGCCAGGCTACAAGCTCTAACGTTGACTCCCTCCCCACGGCTAAAGCCGAGGGCTTGTCGCCCTTTTCGGTCAGATCATCTCGTCCTGCCGCATCAACAGCGCCCGTGCCCTGGGCAGCAGCGGCAGGATGAGGCGGTCCATCGCCAGCCGGCAGGCAAGGGGGGAGCCCGGCACCAAGAAGACCAGGGTGCGGGCGATGACGCCGGCGCAGGCGCGCGACAGCAGTGCCTCGGGGCCCATCTCAGCGAAAGTCAGCTGACGCAGGGCCTCGCCGAAGCCCGGCAAGCGTTTGGCGAACAGGGGCGCGACCGCGTCGGGGGTGACGTCACGCACGGCGATGCCGGTGCCACCGGTGAGCACCAGGACGTCCGTCTCGCCGCTCTCGACGGCGTCGAGGACGAGGGCGCGGATGGGCTCGACCTCGTCCGCCACGATGCGGCGCAGCATAACGGCGTGGCCATGTTGGGCGAGGGCCTCGACCAGATAGGCACCGCCGGCATCCGTGCGCAGGGTACGGCTGTCGCTGCAGGTGAGGACGACGCAGCGCGAAATCGGCGCGCCCGACGTCGTTGGGGGAGCGTCTACTGCCATGTCAACCGCCTGCTGCATGGGCGTCCCTACCGGAAAGTCTGCCAACGATCAATCGCCGACGATCGCCGCGGTCGTCCACGGCGGCAAATACTACCCGTCGCCAACTGGCGTCTGGCGGCCCATCTCTGCTAAATTGAAGCCACCCGATGGATTTTATCGCCCTCTTCGCTGCCCTTGCCCTCGTCGTCTGCAACGCTTTTTTCGTCGCGACCGAGTTTGCCATCGTCAAGATCCGGCCGACCCGCATCGAGGAGCTGATCCGCAAACAGCGCCCCGGGGCGCTGACGGTGCGGCGCATCGTCGGCCATTTGGACACCACCCTGTCGGCCACGCAGCTGGGGATCACCCTGGCGAGTCTGGGGCTGGGCTCGATTGGCGAGCCTGCCTTCGCCCGCCTGCTGTCGCCGCTGCTCGCCCAGCTGGGGCTGCGCGATCCCATCTGGATCCACACGGTGGCGCTGGGGATGGCCTTCGTCACCATTAGTTTTTTGCACATCGTCGTCGGCGAGCTGGTGCCCAAGTCGCTTGCCATTCGCCGCGCTGAGTCGGTCGCGCTGGCGGTGGCGCTGCCGATGCGAATTTTCTACACCGTCTTCTTTCCCGCCATCTGGACCTTGAGCCACCTGTCCAACGGCCTGCTGCGTGCCTCCGGCATCAATGTCGGCCGCCTGCACGAGCATCATTCTGAGGAAGAGATCAAGATCATCCTCAACCAGGCGCGCAGTGCAGGCATGCTGTCGGCCGCGCGCAGCGAGCTGCTGCGCAAGGTGCTGACCCTGCCCACCAAGACGGCGCGCCACCTGATGGTGCCGCGCAACGAAGTGGTGGTTTTGGACATCAATCTCAGCTTCGCCGACAACGTCGCGCGCGCCCGCGCCGCCCACCACACCCGCTTCCCCCTGTGCGACCGCGAACTCGACGAGCTTATCGGCGTGGTGGACATCCGCGAGGTGCTGATGCAGGCGGGCGGTGGCGAGGTCAGCCTGCGCGAGCTGGCGCACCCAGCGCCCTATTTTCCCGAGCTGATGTCGGCCGAGCGCCTGTTGGTGGAGCTGCGGGCGCGCCACGCCACCATGGCCATCGTGGTGGACGAATACGGCGGAGCCTCGGGGATCATCACGCCTGCGGACGTGGTCTCGGCGGTGATGGGCGAGATGGTCGAGGACGGCGACACCGACGTGGTGGCGCTGCCCGGCGGCGCCTACGAGGTGGAGGGCGCCGCGCCGCTCGACGAGATCGAAGACGCCCTCAAGCTCAACCTTCCCGCCGGCAACATGCGCACCCTGGCGGGCTTCTTGATGGAGCGACTGGGGCGGATGCCGCGCGCCGGCGATCGCCTGGTGGTGGGCACCTACGTCTTTCAGATCGTCGAGGTCCAGGGCCCGCGGGTGCGCCGGGTACGCATCGTCAAGGATGGCCCCAAGTCTCGCCCGGCCCCCCTCGCCGCCCCCGCAGCCGCTCCCCCAGCGGCCAGCCCGGAGTAAATGCAACGCTGTTGCATTTGCAGTTGACAGCCTTGGCGCCGGCCGGTATCTCAGGTGCCGTAGGTCGATGCCAACGTAGGGGAGCATAATGGACAGGGTAAGGATCGCTGCCGAGAGAACCACGCGTCACATGCGCAGCGCCAGCCAGTCAATTCATAACGCAATGAGTCAGGCGCCCCTGCCTGCGTCGACAACGCCGCAGGTGAGCGTGCGCGCCGAGGATCACTTCGACGTCGACAGCCCAACGCGCAATACGGCGCAGTACATGCCGTCGGAGCAGCTGTGTCAGCAGCGCGCCGGCATCGCCTGTGGCGCAGCGCTGGCGTGCCACTTCTACGGCCAGATTTCGACCTACATCAGCCCACTGCCTGCAAGGGCGTCGATAAGCGACGATTGGCTTTCCCCCGGCTGCGGCATGCTCATCGGGCTCGCCGTGGGCGCTTTGCAGTATGGCAATTTTCTTATCGAGCAAAACCCCAAAGTGCGGCAGGGCCCACCGACGCCGCAGTCGCTCTATGGCGTGCGCCTGCGCGCGCAGGCTCTGTGTGGGTTTGCCGGTCCGCTGGGTTTTCGTCTGCTGGCCTGCCTTTTGGGAAAGAAACAAAAAGCCTTGCCTACCACCGTTTTAATGGAGAGCGGCGCCTTTACCGCCTGCCTTGGTGCATTGCGCAAGCATTACCCCGTCGACACGCACCATCGCGCCTTCAGCCTGACGCTCGCCAGCTGCATGGGCGCCTTTTTGACCTGCACGCTGCTCAGTGAGTTGAGCCTGTATGGCAGCCAATTCCCCCATGAATTGTTCAATAAACTTAGCGAAGGGGCCGCATGTGGTTTGGCTGTCTTTGGCGTCTACAACATTGTGCGCCTTCGCCTAGCACTGCTGCCCTATCCTTGGCCCCCTGCCGAAGCGAGAATATAACATGGTGACTTTAAGTGGTATTTTAAGCAGCACGTTAAACCTGGGCGTCGAGACGGTCAGACAAATCGACCGGGCTTTTATCGAAGGGCTTAAAAGCAGCACCCAAGATCTGAGCCCGAGCGATGACCCCGCCCCTTCGGCAAGGTGGATCAAGGCGGATGAAGCCCTGAGGGCGCGACTCAGTGAGCATGCAGCGCTAAAGAATGAGCGCGAGGCGCTGAAGACACAGGTCATCGGCTACTTCTTTGGCTTGGCCATCTCCTGTGCCTTTTTGCTGCAGGCCGTGCTGGCTTTGCCACTGGGCATCGGCCTTGGGACCATCTGCGCCTATCACGCTTGGACGTCGGCCTACCTCTACTTGCCCAAGGCGCGCGAGTGCACCGTTGCGGGGCAGCGGGTGGCCAACGCCCGCGAGCATCTAAGCGTGGTGGAAAAGGAAGAGGCCGACGCGGCACGCACCCTACGCCAGGTGAAAAAAGAGGCCGACGCCCGCAAAAAAGCGGCCGCTGCCCTGTTCGAGCCCGGCGCATCGCATCCACAGGGCGCGGCGGGCTTCCCCACGCCTGCCCCCCCTACGGCCCCTGCTGCTGCAGGTACGCCCGCCTCCTTTTGGAGCTGGTTCGGCCGCCAACCCACTCGCGCGCAATAAGATAGACCCGGTGCCGAGCGCGGCGGCACCGGGAAACCGTAAGAAATAGGCTAGGATAGAATAGAATATTTTTTTCGCGGCGGTTTTTCACCGGGCCCCTACATGTTGAGGGCCCGGCCGTCGACCGCCAAAGCGGCCTCGCGTACGGCCTCGGCCAAGGTGGGGTGGGCGTGACAGACGCGCGCCAAGTCTTCGCTGCTGGCCTTGAAGCTCATGCAGGTGGCTGCCTCGGCGATCAGCTCGCCGGCATGCGGGCCGACGATGTGAACCCCCAAGATGCGGTCGGTCTTGGCGTCGGCAAGCACTTTGACCAGGCCGTCTGTGGTGTTGGCGGCACGCGCGCGGGCGCTGGCCGAAAAAGGAAAGGTTCCGCGCCGGTAGGCCCGCTGCTGCTCTTTGAGCATGTCCTCGGTGAGGCCCACCGCCGCCACCTCCGGATGGGTGTAGACGACGTAGGGGATGGCGTCGTAGTCGACGTGGCCGGCGCCGGTGGCCAGGTGCTCGACGCAGGCAACCGCCTCATCTTCGGCTTTGTGGGCCAGCATGGGCCCGGCGATGACGTCGCCGATGGCCATGACGCCAGGCGCCTTGCTACAAAATTTCGCGTCCACCGGGATGCGCCCGCGCGCATCGACCTCGACGCCAACCTTCCCCAGCTGCAAGCCCTCGACGTTGGCGACCCTGCCGACCGCCACCAGCACGCGGTCGGCCTGCAGGGACTCTTTGCCCTCCAGCTCGACGGTGCAGCCCTTGGCGTCGCGCCGCACCCCCGTCACCTTGCTGCCCAGGATAAAATTGAGCCCCTGTTTGCTCAGCAGGCGCTGGGTCGTGGTGGCCAGCTCACTGTCCATGCCCCACAGGATGCGCGGCGCGTATTCGATCACCGTCACCGCGGCGCCCAGGCGCGACCACACCGAGCCGAGCTCGAGGCCGATGGCGCCGGCGCCGATCACCGCCAGGCGCCGGGGAACTTCGTCATAAGCCAGCGCCGTGGTGCTGCCGCCGATGTAGGGCGGATCCAATTCGATGCTCGGCAGCCGTGCCTCGACGCTGCCCGTGGCGACCAGCACCGCCTTGGCATGCAGCAGCTGCGGCGCCGTC
>JBBSTS010000131.1:0-4892 GCA_038235675.1 Myxococcota bacterium
AGGCCTTGCTTGCGCACCAACGATTTCAACAGCGCCGCCGCCGGCGCCGGGGCGGCGGCGGCCAGCGGTGCGGGGTCGAGCCAGAGGTGCAGGGCGAGGCCCTGCCAAACTCGTGGCCGCTCGCCGCCGGAGGCCAGCCAGGCAGCCTTCTGCGTCAGCGGCGGCGTTGCCGGCGTGGTGGACGGCTGCGCCTGCAGACGTTCTAGGGTAGCCTGTAGGGGCGCCGCGTCGACGCCCAGCTGGACCAACAGCAGGCTGGCGTGCTGCGCCCAGTGGACCGTGCCCCCATGCGGCAGCTGGCCCTGGGTGTGCAGGGTGGTGCCGGCACACGGCCGTGTCGCGGTCCCGCCGGCGGCGGCAGGTCCTAGCTGCGCGCGCCAGGCCTCGACTTGGCCGGCGAAGGCCGCGGCGTCGGCCAGCGGCAGGGCCAAGACCGGCGCCTGGCCCGGCAACTCGGAGAAGAAAGCAGCGCCGGCATCGGCCAACAGGCCGGTGCGCCGCCAGATGTTGGGGTCGTTGGCCGCCTGGACGAGGCTCGCCACCGGCGGCGGCAGCATGGCGGCGGGTATCTCGCCCAGCCCATGGGTGGTAAGCGCCAGGACCAGGTCTTGGACCGCCTGTAGGTGGTCGACCCAGAGGACCGCGGCGCTGTGCGGTGCGATTGCCGCCAGTGGGCTCAGGGCGCGCGGATGGGCGGGCGGTTTTTTGCTGCAGTCGCACAGCGAGATGGCAGCGACGAGCAGACAAGGAGAGAGAATGGCACGCAAGTGGGAGGTTGGCATGACGGGCAGGCTATCCCCCAGGGCCTGGCGTAAGTCAAAAAGTGCCGCAGCGCCGCCAGCTCCGCCATTCGTACGACCTGGCAGTGAGCTGCCTACCGTGCAGGCACTGCAGCAGCTCTGGCAGCAGGTGGCGGCGCGGCCACTGTGGGCGCCGCCCAACTTTTGGCGCTACGTCCAGCTGCGCTGGCGGCTGCGCCTAAAGCCGCTGGACCCCACGCAGGTGACGCACGTTGGCAGCCTGGCCAAGGTCAACGCCTGCGCCAGCTGCACCAACCTTTGCTGCGTTGGACCGCAGGCGACCGTGCTGCTGCGTCTGCAGGACGTTGCCATGCTGCAGGACGTCGGCCGCCTGGACATGCTGTCGCAAAACAAGCCGCGCTTCGACGAGGCCCTGCTGCGCCAACGCCCAGCGCTGCGCCGCCAGGTGCGCTCGCAGGCGTGGGAGATCTTTCCCGTTTTGCGCCAAGACAGCATGTTTGCCTGCGCCGCGTTGGCGACCAGCGGCCGCTGCACGCTCTACCCCCATTGGCCGCTCAGCTGTGCCCGCTTTCCCTACAGCCTGCGGCCGGCCGAGGAGGAAACTTTCTACAGCCGTCGCTGCCAGTCTTTTTGGGTCGACCCGCCGTTAGAGGCGCGTGGCCTGCAGATGGCGCAGGCCGCCGTCGCCGCCTACAACGAGCGCATCATGGACGCCATCTTGCTGGCCTACGCCCCTGCCGAGCTAAAGGCTTTGGGACTGTTGCAGCACCTGCAGCTGCCGGCCGCAGGCGCGGCGCAATCTTCGTGAAGGTGGGGGCTTCGGGTGCAAACTCGTCGACGACGACATGCGAACCCTGCGACCACGGCCCGTCCTAGGCCTCCTTATCGTGGCGCTCTGCGCCTGCAGCGACCCACGTGACCGCGACCCGCGCAATGGGCAACGGCGCTGCCGAACTCTGGCGCGCAGCGTGCACGTCGACGGTCCGGTGACGGTGCTGATGCGCGACACCGGCTGGAAGGTGCATTCTTTCGAGCAACAGAAGCTCTGCTTGGGCGATCGCATCGCCACCGGCGGCGGCCGCGCGTCGGTGGCCTTCAATGGCGGGGCCTCGCTGCAGCTGGGGCCCGCCTCGACCCTTGTGTTGCGCGAGCACGGCGCCGATCTGATAGGCGGCAGGATGACCGCCAAGACCGTCGAAGGCAGCAAGCCCATCGACGTCAAGACGCCTATGGGTATCGCCACCCTGAGCACGCGCCTGTCTGAAATGAGCATCTCGGTCGATCAGGGCTTTGTCGTCGAGGTCGGCCAGGTTGACGTCCTCAGCCTGCAAAAGGTCAAACAAACGGTGCAGTCCGGCCAGGCCCTCAGCGTCGAAGGGCTGGTGATGGGTTTGCCGAAGGCCGCGTCTCGACGGCCGTCGGCGGCCAGCAGGGAGGCGGCCGCGGCGACGGTGGCCACGTCCACACCGGAGCTCGAGCCGGAGCCCTTGCCCATGCCCGACGAGGAGGTCCCTGAGCCCACGCCTCCGCCTGGGCTTCAGCCGGCGGCCACCGCACCCGCGCCCACGCCGACGCCCGAAGTCGAGGCTGCCCCCGAACGTAAGGTGAAGAAACCAGCGGCGCCCGAGCCTGAGCCTGAGCCTGAGCCCGAGGACGAGCCTGAGGCGGCGGAGGACGCCGACCTCGAGCGCCCGAGGGCGCCGCCGAAAAAGCCCTTGCCGACGCTTAGCGCCTTTACCCCGCCGCAGAAGCCGCAGGCGCCCAACCATCGCTTCATCTTCACGAGCGTCGCCGGTGCTCAGGTGCTGCGCACGGGCCAAAGCGCCTGGAGCGCCGTCGGGCGGCAGACGACGGTGCAGACGGGCGACCGGCTGTGGGCCAACAGACGCGGCGCTGAGGTTGCGCTCGGGCAGGGCGCGCAAATGAGCCTGCAGCCGCTGGCGCAGGCAGACCTCACCGCCCTGTCGCTCTACCCCAAGGGGGGCAGCGAATGGGACGTTGCACCGCGGGCCGGCTTGAGTCGCCTAAAGATCCCCGCGGCGGCCCACCGGGCGCGCCTGATGACCCTGCACGTCGGTGGTCGCACGCTGCAGCTGCGCCCCACGGTGGCGTGGGCGCAGATGGAGATCGAGCATGCCGAGAAAAATCCGCTGCTGGTACTGCACTTTGGCGAGGTGAGCCTCGACGGCAACCTCAAGGTGGAGGCTGGCGCCAAAGTCGCCCTTCTGGAGGACCAGACCCTGCGCATCGAGCCGCTCGACGCGCAGGCCATCGACGTGGTCCCGCGGGACCTGACCCTCGTGAATTTCGTTGCGCGCCCCCCGTCGCTGCGCTTTGTCTGGGAGACGCAGGCCGCGCATGACGGGCCGCAGATGGTTTGGGAGCTGGCGCAGGACGCCAAGTTTCGGCGCGTCGTCGCCGCCGAGCGCCTGCGCCGTGGCAGCTTTACCGTCACCGACCTGCCGGCTGGCCGTTATTTTTGGCGCGTCGGCGGGGCGACCAAGCGCATCAGCTCGGTGCGCCTGGTCAAGGAGCAGCAGCTCGACTGCAAGGGCTGTGGCCGCAGCAGTCAAGTGGCCGATACCGGGGGTCAAGCGATGGTCTACTTCCAGGAGAAGCTGCCGCAGATCACCCTGTCGTGGGCGCCGGTGCCGCGCGCGGCGCTCTATGTCTTCAAGCTGTACTCCGATGGCAATTTGGATGTCCCCGTCTTTGCCGGCTCCTTTAGCGACCTAAACCACAGCTTCGGCCGTGGTCAATTCGTGCACGAGGGGCGCTACTTTTGGCAGGTGAGCGCGGTGAGCGCCTCCGGCGAGCTGCTGAACGTCGGCAAAATGAACACCCTGGTGATCCACTTCGACAACGCCATAGCATCGTTGAAGCTGCGCGCACCGAAAGACCATGCCGTCATCGACGCCACGGCCGACGCCTTCTTCGTAACCGGCGAGGCCGAGCTCGGCAGCCGGGTGAACATCAATGGCCAGCCAGTGGCGCTCAGCGAGCAGGGCCGCTTCAACAAGCATCTCTCCCTGCCGCGAGGTGCGCAGCGGGTGGTCGTGCGCAGCCTGGGCAGAGATGGGGTTGAACGCGTCTATTTGCGCGATATCAAGGTGAAGTAGTAGGATCTTGCGGTGCGCATCCAATGCCAAAGCTGCCGTCGCGCTTTCGACTTGGACGAAGCACGCGCAGGCGTTTCCCAGGGGCAGGCCGCCACCTTTCGCTGCGTCTGTAACGAGCGCCTAAGCTTAGCCGAGCAGGCCCACCAGGCGGCACTGCCGCGCCTAGGTAAATATGTTCTGGTGCACAAGATTGCCACCGGCGGCATGGGCGAGATCTTCTACGGCAAGGTGCCCGGCGTCGAGGGCTTCGAGAAAGAGGTGGCGGTCAAGCGCATGCTGCCGCATCTGGCGTCCGACCGTGATTTCGTGACGATGATGGTCAAAGAAGCCAAGCTCACCGTCCTGCTCAACCATCCCAACATCGTGGGGATCTATGACTTTGCGCGCGAGGAGGACACCTACTACATCGCCATGGAGTACGTCCCTGGGGTGACGGTGGGAACCCTCCTCGAGCAGTTGCGGCGCAAAGAAGAATACATGCCTGCCGAAGTCGCGGTGCACATCACTGTCTCGGTGCTGCGCGGGCTGAGCTACGCGCACCAACTGACCGCCCCCAACGGTCAAAAGTTCATCATCCTGCACCGCGACATTACGCCGCAAAATATTTTGGTGACCCGCCAGGGCTTCGTAAAAATTACCGATTTCGGCATCGCCAAGGCACTCAACGAAATCAGCACCACCAGCGCGGGGATGCTCAAGGGCAAGGTGGGTTACTTGGCCCCCGAGCAGCTCGAGGGCAAAGAGCCCGATCAGCGCATCGACCTGTTCTGCGCCGGCATCCTGCTGTGGGAAATGCTCATGGCCCGCCGGCTGTTCAAGGGCACCTCGGAGATCGACACCTTCCGCCTCATCTCCGAGTGCAAGGTGGCGCCGCCCTCGAGCCTGCGCAGCGGCATCTCAGCGGAGCTGGACGCGGTGGTGCTGCGCTGCTTGGACCGCGATCCGGACAAGCGCTACCGTTGGGCCGACGAATTTTCTGCTGCTTTGGCGCGCGCCATCCTGCCACGCAGCC